>CAYGTK010000004.1:0-65120 GCA_964352775.1 uncultured Chitinophagaceae bacterium | reverse complement strand
GCTTAGGACCGTCTTGTTTTGGTTTTTCTGCAACTGGAGCGGCAGGAGCCTCAACTTCTGGTGTTGCCTCCACAACCTGAGATTTGATGAGCACTTCTTGCTCTTCTTCTTTCTTCTTAGGTGGTGGGGTAGAGTGTTTCGACTCTATTTTAACTTCTTGGCGCTCGCTAGCACCAAGGCTTATGCCATCGGCTTTTTCGCGTGCAGCAGCATCCGATGAAAACTCTACTAATAGAGCCTCATACATCTCATTCGAGAGTTTGGACGTAGGCCTATTATCCACTTCAAACCCCTTCTCTTGAAGATGCTCTACTATGCGGTCGGTACCTACATTCAGTTCCTTTGCTACTTTAACCAGTCGTTTAACGTCTGCCATAAGGACAATTCCTTGTTTTATTTCTCATCAAATTCTGACTTAAGGATCTTCATTACTTCCGTAATGGTTTCTTCCTCTAGGTCAGTTCGACGAGCTAATTCTTCTGTATTTAGTTCTAACACGCTTTTTGCTGTATCACAACCAATAGCTTTCAACTCATCGAGTATCCAGCCATCTATTTCATCTGCAAATTCTTCCAGATCAATATCGTAATCTTCACCTTCTTCCGTATCACGGAAAACGTCTATCTCCAACTCTACCATTCGGCTAGCCAAACGGATGTTCATTCCCCCCTTACCAATAGCTAGAGAAACTTGATCAGGACGTAGGTAAACCGACACCCTTTTCTTCTCCTCATCTATATCCATAGAGGTGATCTTAGCTGGTGCTAAAGATCGTGTTATCATCAACTGTAAGTTAGCAGTATAGTTTATAATGTCGATGTTTTCGTTCTTCAATTCACGAACAATTCCGTGAATACGAGAACCCTTCATACCTACACAAGCACCTACAGGGTCAATACGGTCGTCGTATGACTCTACAGCTACTTTTGCTTTCTCTCCTGGTTCGCGAACTATCTTCTTAATAGTTATCAAACCATCAAATATTTCTGGCACCTCTAGTTCTAACAATTTGGCCAAGAAGGCATTGTCAGTTCTTGATAGAATAACTACAGGGCTACTGTTCTTCATTTCAACACGAGCCACTACTGCACGAACGTTGTCTCCCTTCTTGAAGTAATCGCTACGTATCTGCTCCATTTTAGGAAGAATAAGCTCATTGCCATCCTCATCCAAGCAAAGTATTTCGCGTTTCCATACTTGATATACTTCGGTGGTAACTATTTCGCCTACGCGATCTTTATACTTCTTGTATACTTCGTCTTTTTCTAGCTCAAGCACCCTTGAAATAAGCGTTTGGCGGGCAGCTAATACTGCACGGCGACCAAAGCTCTCAATGGTTATCTGCTCGTAAGCATCTTCTCCTGTTTCGTAATCTGCTTCTATCAATAAGGCTTCTGAAATAGCTACTTCTTTAAGTTCGTCTTCTACTTCACCGTCTTCCACTATTTCGCGGTTTCGCCATATCTCCAGGTCACCCTTGTCTGTGTTCACAATGATGTCGAAATTATCGTCGGAGCCGTATTTCTTGCGTAGCAAGGTTTTGAAAACATCCTCCAACACCTTCATCATGGTGGGGCGGTCAATGTTTTTAAAGTCTTTAAACTCCGAAAATGATTCAACAAGGTTTAACGTATCCATTTCCTTAGAAATTAAGTATCAATTTTGTGTTTTTTATCTCTTCAAATGGTATCTCGAACGTTTTTCGTTCCAGCACTTTACCTTTTTTGCGTTTTATGTACTCTAGTACCACCTTTTCTTCATCCGCACTTCTCAATTCTCCTTCCACTCCTTCGCCATTCGTTTTCACTACTCTCACCTCACGGCCTATCCTTCGTTTGTATTGACGCAATACTTTCAACGGATTACTCATACCTGGTGAAGACACTTCAAGGATGTAGTTCTCCCCCATCCATTGGCCTTCGTCAAGGTAACTCTCCAAGTGTCTGCTCATCTTGGCACATTCGGCAATTTTAATGCCATCGTCACCATCAATAAACACGGTTATTCGCCGCCCAGCAATTTTTACATCAACGAGAAAATGCTCGGGGTCGTCTTTAAAACGCTCTTCTACCAAGGCTTGTAGCCTTTCTTTCACCTCTTGAATATCCATACACTCGTATAAAAAGAGGGGACTCGAAGTCCCCTCATCATCAATACTGGTGCAAATATACAAATTTAGGTGGAGAAGTTGTGTATAAGTTTAGGGTGTTGACCTAGGTAATGGAGTGCGCATGTAAAAGACTTCTAAATGAAGACCAAAACATTAATTTTAAGGTCAACATATCCAAACATAAAGTTTACTCATGATAATTTATAACATCAAAGGCGCTTTTGTTGCCATTATTACCGTTGCCGTTTTTGTTGGCTTGGCATTTCTCGATATAAACGCTGGACTGTCGATGATACTTGCAGGCTTAGTGGGTGTGGCGGCCTCGGTTAAAGCATCCACAAAGGGAGAGGGTTATTCAGGAATGCCTACTATCTTCTTTGTGCCTACTCATGTTTTTGCAGCTATAGTAGTTGTGTTGGGGGTTACGGCTTTTTCTAAAGCACCGAGTCTATTTACGGAAGAGTCTACCGATTACCGATATACTTTACTGGAAGCCGACCAGGATGAGTTAGACGCTGCCGAAACTGCTGGTATAGATTCTTTAGCGGCAACATTTACCAGTTACATGAGATATTCACTTGTAGATGAGCTAGAGCCAGAGAACACAGCCTGTTTAGTTAAGGAGAACAAAGAGCTTAATAGAGTATTGATAATATTGAAACTGCCCAAAATTAACGATCTAGATAAGTCGGTTAGACCAGAACTGCTTGATATGATGGATGAGGTAATTGCCGAAGAACCATTTTATGAGGGCAAAGAGCTATACATCGGTATACAGGGAAACTCCTCCATATGGGTAACCAGAACACCTGAAGAGGGGGTAAAAAACTCTAGGTCTTCTGCTAGTGAAGAGCAGTTGGTTCCATTTTATGGTGATGGGCCAGTTGCGCTGCCGGCGGATTAAGATCAAACAAAAAACGGCCCGCCACCACAGCGAGCCGAATACTACAGGTATGAAAAAAGCTTACTGTATGGTTAGTTTTTTATTGGCTACCCGCTTGCCATGTACTATTTGTAGCAGGTAAGTGCCTGCTGGTTGTTCACTTAGGTCTACCTTGTTGCTGTAGCTTCCGCTAAAACCTTTCTGTATTTCTTCGTAAAGTAGTTGCCCTTGCATATCGGCTACACGAATGGTCAGCTTTCCTTTTTCGGCAGAATTGAATTGCAATTGGAACACCCCTTGATTTGGGTTGGGGAACACTTGTAATGCATCAACCGCTAGTGTTTTTGCTTCAGCGGTTTTTCCGTTGGTGGTTTCGTCTAGCTTTTTAATAGCTGCAGCCTCCTCTAGTTCTAGGTCTTCAATTTCCATTTTCATTATTATGACCTTTTGTATCACCACCTGGGCATCATTACCTACATTCCAGTCAGCACCATCAAAGTCAAAGTGCTTAATTGTTATCTCTTGCTCTTCGCCATCTTCATCTATCATTATTACTTTTTTGATGGGCCCTTCACCACCTGATAGCATCTCAATTTCTTCACTTATTAGGTTGTCGATGTCAATGTCTAACATCACCTCCATTTCGCCAGAGAAGCCCATTTCTTCCATTAGCAGCTTAACATCCTCTGGTAACGACTCTAGCGTGCTGATGTCTATATCTACACTCTTTAAAGAAGCAGAATCGTGTGTTTTTAGAATATCTATGTTCATTTGGCTCATTAGCTGTTGTAACTCGGAAAAAGCCTCGGGGTTTATTTCTTCTAGGTTAGAGTGGAAGGTGTTTTGCACCACAGGTTGTTTAGTACCGTCATCTTCTATTTCAATGTCGTGGGTTATGGTGATGGGTTCTTGTTCGTTATCAGCATCTTGTGCCCACACGAAATCGTGATAGCCCATTAAAAAGGTGAACAGTAGCGCTGGAAATACAGCTTTGTAGGTTTGGATACGCGTTTTCATAGCAAATGGGGTTTTGTTGTTTGAATGATTTCAAAGCTATATGAATGCCTAGGTGGAAGTGGTTAAGGAAAAGTTAATGACAGTTAAAGAATGTTAAGAGGAGTCTACGGTTTCAGGGTTCTGCCCATGTTAAAACATGTTAACGAAATAGTATTGAGGCGCTTTGCACGTTACATTTGTACTTGCTATGAATAAAAGGACTGTTACAGCTTTTGCGATACTGATGGGCTTGGTGCTTACCTGCCTAGTGGTTATCCAAGTATACTGGATACGTAATGCGATGATATTGCGCGAGGCGCAGTTCAACACCGCTGTGGGTCAGGCTTTAGATGAGGTGTCGAACAAACTAGAGAAACAAGACGCCTTCTCCTTTCTTTCTACCCGATTTGATTGGATGCGCCAAAGCACCGTAGCCCCATCACCCAACTTCATGAATATGATGGGCCGTAATCCAGGTATGGTGCTGAGTTTTGACCAGAACATATCGTTGACCGATACTAATGCTAAGGCCTTTAAACAACTGCTACAAGTAATTAATGATCAAGAGGAAGAAGAGATAGAGCTAGAGGAAGGCCGCAAAGGGATCTTTAGTAAGAAACAACCAGAAACGGGCATAAAAGATAGGAAGCGGCTAGAGAAAATGGACTTCCTTTCCGATATCAGAATAGGGGTGGATACAGTGGTAGAGGTAGATACATTGGGCGAATACTCGTTCAACAGCAAGATAAAAATACAGATGGACGATTCCGTTCACACCTTTAATGTGAACAGCAACACACTGAACGGACTGGAACAAACCATAAATAAGAGTCTGAACCAGTTCAGCTCGCATAAGGGTATGTTCAGTGATCTATTCTTCGACTTCTTGCAAACATCACGCTCACCGTTGGAGCGAATAGATACCGCGGAGATAGAGTTTTTACTGAAGGAAGAGTTAGCCGCTAGAGGTATACATACACCGTTTGAATATAACGTACACCACAGGGGCGGAAGGCCATTAGTTACTAGTGTCAATTTCAATGGAAACAGCTACCCCGAGCGGACAAGCGTTAACGCGCACCAAGTATCGCTGTTCGGTAGTGATATGTTCAGTCAGCCATTGTTCTTGTCGGTTCAATTTCCTGCGCAAGACGCTTATATCTTTCAGAGTTTGGGTACTATGTCTATCACTTCCATGGTGTTGATATTGGCCATCAGCTTGTGTTTTGCTTATACCATATACATCATTTTCCGCCAGAAGAAATTGTCGGATATGAAAACGGATTTTATCAATAACATGACGCATGAGCTTAAAACGCCAATAGCAACGATATCACTAGCCAGCGAAATGCTGACTAATCCTACTATTGCGGCAGACGAACAAAAACGAGGTCGCTTTGCAGGAATTATTCATGACGAGAATAAACGACTAGGTGGTCAAGTAGAACGCGTATTGCAAATGGCAGTGCTAGACAAAGGTGATTTTAAGCTAAAAAAACAATCCGTGAACGTTCATGAGCTTCTTCAGCAAGTTATGGATCAGTTGAGTTTGCAATTGGAAACTAGAGAAGGTGAGGTACACACCCAGCTAGAAGCCACACAGGTTTTTGCTGATGCAGACAAAGTGCACTTTACCAATGTGCTTTTCAATCTGTTAGACAATGCCATTAAATACTCCAAAGAAACCCCCAATATCACTATTACTACTAAGGATGTGGCTAACGGTATATTCATCTCGGTAAAGGACAAAGGCATCGGCATGAACAAAGAATCGCAGAAACGCGTGTTCGAGAAATTTTACCGAGTACCTACGGGTAACATCCACGATGTGAAAGGTTTTGGGCTTGGCTTAAGCTATGTGAAACTGATGGTGGAAGCACATGGCGGCACGGTACATTTACAAAGTGAATTAGGCAAGGGCAGTACTTTTGAACTGACCCTACCAACATACAATAACAACAAAAACGAAACCCTATGAGCCAGATAAAAGCAAAGCTTCTACTACTAGAAGACGACCCGAACTTGGGTTTTGTATTGAAAGAATATTTAGAGCACAATGGTTATAACGTAACACTACAAGAAGATGGTGAGTTGGGTTTAAGAGCATTCAATGGTGGGCAATTTGACATCTGTATCGTAGATATTATGATGCCCAAAATGGATGGCTTCTCGTTCACCAAGCAGGTGCGGAAGATAGATAAGAAGATACCTATCATATTCTTGACAGCTAAGAGCATGAAGGAAGATAAGATAGAAGGCTTCAAGATCGGTGGAGATGATTACATCACCAAACCCTTTAGCATGGAGGAGTTGGAGTTACGTGTAGAAGCTGTACTTCGCAGAAGCATGGGTGACAGCACTTCGCCACAAACACAAACTGAATTCGAAATTGGTGACTACACGTTCAAATACTCTGACCGCTCGCTAGTATTGAATGGCGAAAGCAACCGCCTTACTACCAAAGAAGCTGATCTACTTCGCTTGTTATGCCTCAATAAAAACGAGGTGCTGGAGCGCGAGATAGCTCTAAAACTAGTTTGGGATAACGACAGTTACTTTACTGGCCGCAGTATGGATGTATTCATCAGTAAGCTGCGCAAGCACTTAAAGCAAGACGATAAAGTAGAGATAATGAGCGTACATGGCAGAGGACTAAAGCTTCTAGTTAAAGAAAGCGTTTAGTCATCATCGCCACCACTTACGCGCTTATAGTCTAAGTATACTCCGTAAAAAATAAGGGCAAATACAAATACCAGCCCTACGGCTACTATAGTAAACGAATGTTCATTACCGAATCCCCCGTTCATTACTCTTTTATCACTTTGTAGCGATTCTCACCTATGGCAACAATGTACATTCCAGATGGAAGGTTAGCCATATCAATAGTTGATACACCTTCAGCTACTGTAGTTGTCATTGTTCTACCGCTTAGGTCTAACAAACTAACAGAAACAGGTGTTTGCGATAATTGCTCTACTATCAATTGGTTTTGAACTGGGTTAGGGTACAATTTGATGATCTCTAACTGAGCGATACCGTTCACAGATACCATGGTAGTGTCTTGTGTAGTGTCTACCGGTACAACTGGTGCTGGCAGCTGATATTTCCAAACATCGTTGTTTACCTGATTGTTAGACCCTTCACCACTATTGAAGTACAAAGAGCTATCGATAACAAAAGAACCTGGTGCCCAGCGTCCTCCTGGTAATGGGAAACTTTCTAATTGTGTCCATGTGTCTAAATCTGGGTCATATTCCCAAAGCTCTCCTTCAAAGTGAGCGTGGTTTTCATCTTGACCAGCCAATACATATCCTTTTCCTTCATAGTCAAACTGAGTACCTGCTACACGACCTTGAGAAGGTAAGCTGGCAATGGCTGTCCAAGTATCGGTTGCTGGGTCGTATCTGTAAAAATCATTGAAAATATTAAACTGTCCACCAACATTGTCTCCGTGGCCAAGGCCTACGTAAGCATGGTCTCCAATGGCAAAATAATAAGGGTGATGACGTTGTAATCCAGGAAAATCAGCCTTCTGTGTCCAAACGTTGGTAGCAATATCATATTCCCACCAGTCGCTATCGTTACCGAAACGACCGCCACCTAAACCAACGTATATTTTCCCATTAAGGGCTACAAATGCTGGGTGAAACCTTCCTCCTGAACCTGCTGCTCCTGGCCTGTCGGGTAAAGGCGCAAGTTCTGTCCAAGTTTCAGTAGCTGGGTCAAAACGCCATAAGTCATCATATAATATTTGCGGGAAACCATTGTCAAGCCCAAACCCTAGGTATCCACTTCCGTCATAAGCTAATCCAACACCGAAACCACGAGGTCCGCCAGGAAAATCAGTTAATTCATCCCAAGTTCCAGTATTGCCGTTGTAACGATTAACATCAGGAAAAGCTACATCAGCGTTGTTACTACCAGAAACGATGTAACCAAAAGAGTCTATAGCAAAGCATATCGGGTGATGACGTGCATCGCCATTATAATCGGCTACTTGCGACCACTTAGTTTGCGCAAAGGTGGTGCCAATTGTTAAAAGAGCTAATAAAAAAACTAGATAAGTTCTCATAATTGATGTGTTCTTAAGATAGGGTGCAAACACAGCGGCTTGCAAAAAGTTCATGAAGTAATAGAAAAGCCCTTATGGAACCATAAGGGCTTTATATAATTAGTTAGTCTGCAATACTTATTCGGTTTTTGCAGCAGTAGTCTTAGCAGGAACTACGTTAGCAGCAGTGCTTGACTTTTTCTTAGCAGAACAAGTTTTAGCACAACTTTTCTTCTGTGCTGCAGTACAAGCTGGCTTAGCAGCAGTTTTGCTTAATGCTTCTTTTGATCTTTCAACGCTAGGCGTTGTAGGTATTACTTTATCAGCAGTAACCGTTGCTTGTGTTACACCTTCTTTTAGAGGGGTAATGGTTTTAGCTTCAGCAGTTTGCTGAGCAACTTCTTTTTGGTTTACCGCTTTCATGGTAGCAGTAGTACTAGTTTGTGCGAAAGACATTGCGCCAAAAGCAACTACAAATAAAAGGGTCATCAAATTTTTCATGATCATTAATTTAGTGTTCAAATATAATGAAAAGGGAGCAACTATCAAGCCAACTTGGCAATTACAGTCTTACCACCCTTCACTTTTTGTTTAAGGTCTACTAGAATTTCCGCGTCTAACGGTAAAAAAAGATCTACTCGCGATCCGAATTTTATAAAACCAAGTTCGTTACCCTGCTCTACCTCTTCACCTACTTCTAAATAATGAACTATGCGGCGGGCAACCATTCCAGCTATTTGGCGGATTAGCACCTCAACACCACCAGACTCCACAACTACTGTGTTGCGTTCGTTCTTAGTGGATGATTTGGGGTTCCAAGCTACATAGTACTTACCAGGGTGGTACTTAATGTACTTTACTATTCCACTTACAGGATGTCTATTCACATGCACATTGCTTGGCGACATGAAAATGGATACCTGAATACGTTTGTCATTGAAATACTCATTTTCTTCCGTTTGCTCTATTACAACCACCTTACCATCTGCAGGACAGATAACGTTAGTCTCATCTTGAAAAATTAAGCGTCGCGGACTACGGAAAAACAACAGCACAAAAAGGAACAGAGCGACAGAAACTATAGTAACCGCGGTTATAAGCAATCCGTAGTCGTGCAGTAAATACCGTAAAACGGCATTAAGGCCAACCAGAAATAGAACCACTCCGGCTAGTATTTTATATCCTTCTTTATGTATGGTCATTCGTGTAAAGAATCTCTAATAGGGCTCAAAAATAGAACAAAATCGTAGCATAGCTAACAGCTATGGCTAACGATGGTTCTAATTGTAGTATTTAATGGTTAGCAGTAAGGCGTTTTATATTAGCTTACCATACATCTACTTGGGAACAATAACTGCTGCAACCAGCTTAGAATACCACCCCTCATGTTCTACACCAAGTGAAAGTGTAAGAAAAATTGAATCGGTATCACCTAGAATGTGAGGTTTTTTGTTTAATCGCTCTAGAAATGCTGGGTCTGTTATCGGTAAATCGTATTCTGCCCCTTGAAAAGTAAATTTCATTCTTATCTGGGGATGCTCTTTTCCCTCATAACTCCTTTGAACTATCTCAAATTTATTTACTTCTATTAATGAAAGTGAATAGTTGATTTTATCAATTTGGTCTTTTATAACTGCTCCACCTCTGTTTCCGAATAGGTTAAAGCGAAAACTGTTCTCGCAAAATGGTGTTATTGAACTTGAATACTCTCCTACTTTTCGAAGAGATTTCTCATCAAAACTTGTGTTTTCTGCTTGGTAGCCTTCTCCAACATTTACAGTGTTGTTCAATTCAATTATGTCTCCAAGCCTGAAGTGTTCGCATAAATGCTTTGGTACCTGACCATGGTCTGTGTCACAAATCGGCCTTATCCATACTGGTCTGTTATGTTCTAATATAGGGGTGTTGTTTTCATCTAATAAGATACCCGCTAAACATCTACCTCCTGTTTTAAAGGAATTGGCTAAACAGAGAATCCTCATTGTAAGTGTATAATTTTTATTCCTCCCTTCACGTGCTGTAAATATTCAGCTAACAGCCTTCTGTGACACTTTTCCGGTGTGTGCTCGCTACATAACAAACAGTTTTTATGTAGATGGTCTACATTAACCTTCTTCGCCACATTTCGCATATCTAATAGGTTTAAATACTCTACTTCATACTCTTCCCACGAAAGCCCCTTTTTTCTATACTCGGCTAGTAACTCTTTGGTGGGCGCAAAGTCAATATTATGCGAATAATCTATATCTCCAACTAATTTCCCAATGAATTTTAAGTCATCTGCTTTTGCAAAGCCAGAAAGCTGAGAGGTGTTATTGATCCTTGTGTCCACTATCTCTCCTACATCGTTACTTTTTAAAAGGGTGAAAAACTTCTCCGCATTTTTTTTAGTAAAGCCGATTGTATATAATTCTATCATGTTACTTGGTGAGGTGTTTTTGCCTGTCAGATCGCCAACCTATTTCTTTGTTGTGTAGGTTATAAGCATGGCTAATTTGTTGTTCTTCGTTAACGGATGATTGAAACAATGAAGGACGAGGAATTTTGGCGGAATATTTTTTAAGAAGTTCTTTTTCTAACTCTATATGCGACTTTACAGTCTTATCCTTTAAAATGTGCTTTACAGATATGCCAATTTCTTCTAAGTGTACGGAGATCATAGAAAATCTATGACATTCTAGCGGATTACCTTCAGAACACATGAGTGCAATTCTGTATCCTTTATCTAGTCCCATATCAACTCTTTCAACCCCTTGCTGGAAGGCAAATGACTTGCGAAAGGAAACAAAATCAACAACACCTTCATTATCTAAAACATCCGAGTCTTCATGCCTTGCGCCAAACTCTTTACCAAAATGCATGTAAACAATACGGCTCGACTTTAAAAAGTCCTTAAGCGAAACCTTATTAAACTGCGGGTTATAACCACTTACAGGGTTGCTTCTTACGTCTATTAAACAGTTAATGTTTTGTGACTGCAATAATTCAAGAAAGTATTCGATTGTATGATTTGAATGACCAATTGTGTAAACTTCTTTCCTTAAACTCATGCTTTTTTCTCTTGTTTAAAGGTTATTAAAATTAAGAAAAGGATAAACTATAGTAGAGACTATTTGATAAATAAAGACTTAGGATAACCAAAAGCGTCATGAATAATAAGTATAACGCCGAATTTAAATAATAAGTGCAGCATTTAAATACTGGTTAAAAAAATTGGATTACTTAAAGTTGTGTTTTAATATTTTGCGTCTAATAGATAGATCAATTAACGAACAACTTTATATAGAGGTAAACGAAAGGGATCATGAAATAAAAGGCATCGAACCGATCGAGCATACCCCCGTGACCAGGTAATATATTTCCTGAATCTTTGATCTTTAAGCCACGCTTCATCATCGATTCTATCAAGTCGCCCAATGTACCGAACAAGCAGATAATAATGGCTATTACCACCCAATGGTGTAGCTCGTAAATACCAAATATTTTGTAGATCAAAAAAGCAACTATTTCGGCTGCAAATAGCCCACCAAGGCTACCCTCCCAAGTTTTTCCTGGGGAGATACGTGGAAATAATTTGTTTCTGCCAAACAAAGAACCAAATACATAGGCTCCAGCATCATATACCCAGATCAAGAGCAACATGGACAATACTATCCAGCGATTGTATTCCCCGCCGGGGAAAGCAATGAAGTTCAATAAGCTTATAGGGTAGGCTAAGTAGAAAAGGCTGAGTATGTTGATGGATACATTGGTAAAGGGGCGGGCAGAATCAGCCCATAATTCTAGCACAAAGAAAAGTAGCGGAGCTACAGGAAAAAAGATAGCCCAGGTTTCGGGAATAATTCCATTTACCGACAAAAAAGTAAGCACAAAGGAGGTTAAGCCCATACCAATGGCTAAGGGCATGTAAAGGTGCGATATGCGATTCTTTTCGCGCGCCATGAACGAGAGTTTCATGAACTCGAAAATGCTCAAGGCAATTACAGCACCCATCAATATGGCATAGGTATACTGGTTTATCATTACCATAGCAATGAGTAAGCCCACAAACACTACTGCTGTTCTAGCCCTCTGTATCAGGTTCTTCTTGTTCATACTTTTTTATGGTGTGAAGGGCTCGTACCACTTGGTCTTTTTTCACCCACACTTCTATTTCGCCGATGGAAATATAGGCAGAATCTTGCTTGTTCATGATAAAGGCACCTATCTCTGCCTCGGCTAAATAGGCTTTTAATAGCTCGGCCCGCCAAGGTTGCTTAGTGCTGTAAACCAGTGCCCAACTGTCAGTACTCATCTAAAATGCGTTTATGATGAATGGAAGCAAGCCGTTGATAAAAAGCCATCAACGCAAAAAATACCACCGTGCTAAGTAATAGAGTCGTTAAAGGAATATCCACTCCTGAAGGGTCCATACTCAAAGCTTCTGCGCCTTCTTGTAACTGAAGCTGATAGGCCATTATTACCTGTGAGCCATTGTATATCAAATGCGCGAAAATGGGGTACCACAGTGAGTTGGTCCAAAAATAGAGGTAACCGAACATAATACCCAGCAGCATCCTTGGCAGAAAGCCAAAGAACTGAAAATGAATGAAGCTGAAAAAGAAAGCGGTAAAAATTATAGCGATATGGGGATTAGCCCAAGCGCGAGAGGCAAATTTTTGCACCATCCCCCTAAAAAAGAGTTCTTCTCCTAAAGCGGGCAGTACGCCTATCATTAAAAGGTTCAAGAGTAATGCCCCTACGGAGCCCATTTGTAACACCCGCAGTAAAATGGAGTTGGCATCGTTCTCACCACGTCTTATCCAATCTTCTAACCACTGTAAAGCATCAGGCAGATCAAGACTAGCATTTAGTTGGTGGGTAATGTTCACCAAAGGCATAAAGAACATTACGATGAAGGCTATCATGCTCAGTAATGCTAAATGCGGTAAAATATTTAGCCCTAAATACTTAATAGGCCTTAAGCCCAAGAAATATAAAGCACCAAATACAGGGATAACAAAAGAAAAAAGAGAAGCCAATATCTGTGCCCAGCGAATAGTATTGGTACTGGCCAGTTCATACATTTTACTAGGCTCGTCTATAGCCGCAGACATACCGCCCTCGCTAAAAACAAGGATGAACAATAAACTGATAACACCACCAACCAATGTGCCCACTAGCCACAGTAGAACTGTGTAGCTTAAATACTTTTGCGCCTTGTTCGGCTCTAAGCCGTCGTTAAACATCCACCCTACGTTTTTTGTACCTTTGCATAGCAACCATTTTCAGAGCAAAAAGGTTAGTATATCGCAAAAATGGTAAAGATAGGCGACATAGAGTTGGGAGAGTTTCCCTTATTGTTAGCACCCATGGAGGATGTGAGTGACCCTCCCTTTCGTGAATTATGCAAGCAGAACGGTGCTGATGTGATGTACACTGAGTTCATTTCTTCGGAAGGGCTCATCCGTTATGCGGATAAAAGTGTGCAGAAGCTAGACATCTACGACTATGAACGCCCCGTTGGTATTCAGATATTTGGCGGGCAGATAGATTCCATGATAGAAGCCACCAGCATAGTGGAGCGCGCCAACCCCGACATTATTGACATCAACTTTGGTTGCCCAGTAAAAAAGGTGGTAAACAAAGAAGCGGGCGCAGGAATATTGCAGAACATCCCCAAAATGGTAGAGTTAACGGAAGCTATTGTCAAAATGACCGATAAGCCCGTAACCGTTAAAACCCGCCTGGGTTGGGATAGCAATACCCAATACATAGTTGATGTAGCCGAGCGATTACAAGATATAGGTATAAAGGCCATCTCTATACACGGGCGGACCAGGAAACAGATGTATAAAGGCGATGCTGATTGGACATTGATAGGCGAGGTGAAGAACAACCCTCGTATGCACATCCCTGTATTTGGTAATGGCGACATAGATAGTGGTGAAAAAACCGTAGCTGTTCGTGAGAAATATGGAATAGATGGAGTGATGATAGGCCGTGCCTCTATTGGTTATCCGTGGATATTCCGTGAGATAAAGCATTTTATGGCCACTGGCGAGCAACTAGCCCCGCCTACTATAGAAGAACGTGTAGCAGCTGCCAAACAACACCTGAAAAGATCGCAAGAGTGGAAGGGCGATATTGTAGGAATAATGGAAATGCGCAGGCATTATACTAACTACTTCCGTGGCTTCCCTAACATTAAACCTTACCGTATGAAGTTGGTGACAGAGGACGATGCAAAGGTTATTTATAATGTTCTGGATCAGATAGCGGAGGATTTTGCTTATGTCGACGGACAACCGGTATTAGTCTAGTATCACCTGACATAATTTCATCTATTTACTATCGGGCAAGTTTTTTGCTGTGTATCTTTCAAAATAAAATAAGACTATGTACATCATACTAATGATAGTGATCTTCGGGCTAAGCTTTGGTGCTAGTCAGATGCTGAAGAGCAAATTCAAGAAGTACTCCCAAATTCCCATTAGAGCAGGAATGAGCGGTCGCGAAATAGCAGAACGCATGTTGAGCGACAATGGTATTCACGACGTAAAAGTGCAATCTGTTCAAGGAAAATTGACCGACCACTACAACCCAGTTAACAAAACAGTAAACCTAAGTCCAGAGGTGTATCAAGGCAGAAGCATTGCTGCAGCAGCAGTTGCCTCTCACGAGTGTGGTCACGCCGTTCAGCACGCCAACTCTTATACCTGGTTAACCTTTCGTTCAAAGTTAGTGCCTATGCAGGCGGCTAGCGGGCGCATTTTGAATATGGTTTTGATAGGCTCTATTATTGGAGGCTTTGTGTTGAACAACCTTTTAGGCACGAACCTATTTATGGTAGCGCTGCCCATTATCATTGGCTGTTATGCTATATTGACCTTTTTCAGTTTCATTACCCTGCCAGTAGAGTTTGATGCCAGCAACCGCGCTTTGGCTTGGTTAGATGGAGCAGGCCTAACCACAGGGCAAGAGCACGAAGGCGCAAAAGACGCGCTTAAATGGGCTGCCATGACTTATGTAGTAGCCGCTTTGGGTTCATTAATGACCTTGGCTTACTATGTGATGATCTTCTTGGGAAGACGGGATTGATAAGTTTCTTAAACTTCAATCATCGTGTTCTTCCGCGACAGAAATAGGGAAATGAACAAGGCCGAGGTTAGCCACAACCTTAAAACTGCAAGTATTACATGTAAGTATTTGGCTGGAGTAATGGCGGGTCGAATGATTTTCCCTGAACGGCAAGAGTACATTATGTACTCCATTAGCAACCATCGCTATAGTAATAGAGAGTTTATTGCAGACTTTGAGGATCTAAGCGGAAGGAATAATATTCCAGAAAAGGTAAACGAAGATGTTTTTCTAAATACTATTTGCACCCGAACAGGAATACCCCGTTGGGTGAACTTAAGCGTGTATGAAACCACCTCTACTTCAACAGTCATGATGGCTAACATCTGTTCAGACCAAGTGAGTACTGTTGAAAAGGCCATGTTTAAGGGTAGCGCACCTTTTCATATTGTATCACCAACTTTTCCGGCTGGATATGAATGGGGGAAAGGAACAGTAATACTACCTACTAGGTAGTTGCGGTGAAGTGTTTGATCCAAAGTTTAGGTTAACCTTCCCCCTCGCCTCTTCCAACTTCTCTTTGGTAAACCCCCTAGTTAATTCCGTTAACACCAACCTATCCGTATAAAAGGATGATAGGCCGTTCAAGCTAGTGTCATCGTCTAGGATCAAGAAATTTTTTAACTCCTTCTTCGAAATAAAACGTTCTAGCTCTTCGGCTCTTGAAAGTGGTTGATCTGCTATAGGCACGTAAGCATGAATTGCTTGCTTTACGCCTCGCCGTCCAAATATTTTATTCATCTCCACCAGGCTTTTCGCGGCTCTACGTGTAGAGCTTAGCCAAATCCCAAACTTATACCTACCAAGCAGTTGGTTTAAGTTGTTTACACATTCCTCATCAAACTGCGAGTAGCCATCTTTGACAATAATGGGCATTTTCCAAGGAGGGGAAGTGGCAAGTACGCCGTCAATATCTAAGAAGAGTATCACTTTGCTAAGTTAAAGATCTAGCTGCTTGGCTCTTTCACTCCACCAACCAAACTCCACACCAAACCCACCAAGCTAGAAAGTGCAGTAACCGCGAAAAAGCTGACGGAGAAGGCAACGCCTAAGTCTTTATCTAGGCCAATGTATTGGTAGCTGAGCACGAATACAAGCTCGCGTGCACCAAGTCCACCCAAAGTAAATGGCACTACTGCCACAACTGAACTGACCATAAATACCGCCAAATAAGCCAAGAACTTATCGGGTACACCCACGGCATAAAGCAGCAACAAGGTGCTTAATAGAATAACGGCTTGCGAAACCAAGGAGATGAAATTGGTGATATGGAAAGCCCCTAAAAATCGTTTGAAGACCACCTGAAGTAGTAAATAATATGCTGGATAGCAAGCTATTAAGCCCACTATGCTCAACCACCTTATGGGTTGACGGTAGTCGTATTCTCCAGGGTAAATAAGTATCAGCACCCCCGTTAAAAAGGCAAGGGCCACTAACCCACTAACGCGATCGAGCAGGGCGGTGCTTATTAGGTGCTTGGTGGGTTCTTCGGTCTGCTGTTTCAGTAGGTAAACCTTATAGCCATCGCCACCTACAGAACCGGGAAGAAATAGATTGTAGAAGGCGCCGATATAATAGATCTTCAGGTTGAACCAGTCGCTGATGCTCATCGGCACGTATTTCAAGAAAGCTTTGAAACGAAAGATGGAAATGATCTTAGCCACATTGAAAACCACCACTGCAGCAATGAAATAGCCTAGGTGTACATTCTTTAGAATGGTGATCACCTCTTTACTATCTACCTTTTTAAATACAAAGTAGAGGGCCAAAGCCGTTACTAACAGCTTGATTGCAGTTTTAATCCACGATGGTAAATTCTTTAACAATGGTTGAGAAGGCTTTTGAGATGGTGAAATTAGAAATTATCCATCAGCATCATCGCAATGGGTGAATTTCAGCAGCACATACTTGCCCATTCTACTCTCGAAAGAATGAAAGGTGTCATAAGGTAGCTCTGGTATAAAGTGCTCTTTCACCAAATAGTAGTTCTCGCAATTAGTCTCTTGGGTCATTTGGGTAATGTGGCCCGTTTCGCGAGTAATGTAAAATCCTAGAGAGCGCGAAACGCTCTGGTCATCCCAAGGGGTGTATATCAGTACCTGTTCATTGCCTGCAATTTCGCTGATGGTAATTGCTTGGTTGTAGTACTCTACGTGTTCGCCTTTTTTCACCATGAACTGTTGGGCCATTGCATCTACAACTAGAATACGGCACAACAGGAACAGACAAACGATTCCAAATAGAATGCCGATCCTTTTTACGATGAATGCTATAATTACTGGCAGTACGGCTCCTAAGATCAGCACTATCATCGGGCTGGGCACTATTGCTCTTCCAGCTAAGAAGACTCCTCCCCACACAAAAGCAACGCTAACTCCACCACAGGCGAACATTGCAATTGCATCAAACCAGTTGGCGATAGGTTTTTTATGAATACTACTGAAAGCAAAAATTGCCACCGTTATCACCAATGGTAACAACATATATATATAACGAGGTCGAGATCCAGGCGAAACCCAATAGGGCAATACGTTCACCGCAAACACAATTAGGGCAAACTGTAAGAACTTATTCTGCCAAATAGCCTGCCTAACATCCTTAAGAAAAAGCAGCGGCAGAAAAATGGCTGCAGGCAAAGTGATCCGTAGCAGATCTAAAGGAAAGATGAAGAACCCTTTAACAGTATCCCAAATGCTTTTCTCTAAAACAGTACGCTCGCTCGATTGCGACCATAGGTCGTTTAAGTAGCAAGTAATATCATTGTGTTGGCTATATAGATATGCGTAACCACCAACTATTATCGCAAACAAGCCAATGCCAGCAAAGTGCGCAGGGCTTAATAGCTTCTTCCATTTACCCGACCAAATGAAATAGGTAAGTAAGGTAAGTCCTTGAAAAACAGGCGATGGCACCCCTTTGGTTAAAGTACCTATTGCGGTAATTAGATAAGTAATTAAAAAAAGTGCCCAGTACTTCTGCTTCTGCCCCAAATGGAAGGTGAGCAACATAGCGGCGTAAGTAATAAGGCTATAAAACAGGTCTATCTCACCCAACTTACTGAAGCCAAAATAGATGTCTGCTGAAATGATAAAGAAGATAGCCGAGTAGAATGCCTGTCGTTTACTTATATAGTGTTTGGTGATGCGAAAATGTAACACCCCCATTAATAAAAGAGAGATAACGGTGATACATCGCGGCCACCATTCGGTATAAATACCCGTTAGTTTGTAGCCTACCATTATCAGCCAATTATATACTGGTGGCTTCTTACAATATTGAATACCGAACTCAGTAGGGGCAAGCCAATCGTTGCGAAGCAACATCTCTAGGGCTATTAAGGCACGGCGCGGTTCTTCATTGTAAAACGCTGGTAAACCCAGATTCCAAAACAGCGAGAACACCAGCCCTATTAATAAAAAGGGCCACAGCTTTTGCTCTAATGGGGTGCTTTTGGTCATGTAAGTGCAAAGTTGCGAACTAAAACGGAAATGGGTGTTGGTCTATTGTGGACAAAAATTCACCTGATCCTCAATGAGTTACGAGGTAAGTTGTGTTTTTATTTAAGTAAATGTTTGCTAGCTACATAGGATAAGGCTACCTTTGCAATCCATTTTAAAAAAGGTAAACTAAATATTGTGGACACCTTAAGTTATAAAACCATTTCTGCCAACGCGCAAACAGTAACGCACGGTTGGTATGTAATAGACGCGGAAGACGCGATAGTAGGCCGTTTGGGCACCAAAGTAGCAACCTTGTTACGCGGTAAGCACAAGCCAAGTTATACCCCTCACGTTGACACAGGAGACAACGTTATCATCATCAATGCTGAGAAAGTTCGCTTTTCTGGTAACAAGATGAATGATAAAGTTTACCTACGTCACACTGGTTACCCCGGTGGACAGCGTGAGTCAACTCCTAAAATGATGTTGGAGAAAAATCCAGCATTCATTATTGAGAAGGCTGTAAAGGGTATGCTGCCAAAAAATAAATTGGGACGTGCGATGTACAAGAAGCTGTATGTATATACTGGCAACGAGCATCCACATACTGCCCAGAAACCTGAACTCATTAAACTGTAACATATGAGCATTGTAAATGCAGTAGGCCGTAGAAAGGCTTCCATAGCTCGCGCATACCTATCTTCAGGAAAAGGTAACGTGACCGTAAATGGAAAAGATTACAAAGACTTCTTTACCGTTCCTCACTTGAGCGCTAAGATCAACGAACCATTCCTTGCTGTGGATGGCGTTGGTAAATACGACGTAAAAGTGAACGTCAATGGTGGTGGAATTAAAGGACAAGCAGATGCCATTAAGTTGGCCATTGCTCGTGCTCTAGTTAAAACCGACGAAGAGTTAAAGCCACTACTTAAAGCACAAGACCTGATGGCTCGCGACTCAAGAGTTGTAGAGCGTAAAAAACCAGGATTGCGCAAGGCACGGAAAAGACCTCAATTTAGTAAACGTTAATATCGGCATAGAAGATATATGGAACCTATTGACAACAAAGCAATGCTGGAGGCCGGCGTACATTACGGTCACCTAAAAAAGAAGTGGAACCCGAAGATGTTACCTTACATTTTCAAGGAAATGAAAGGTATTCACATCATCGATCTGAATAAAACTAATCGCAAGTTGAAAGAAGCGAGTTTCGCTTTGAAAAACATTGCTAAAAGTGGAAAGAAGATCTTGTTCGTAGCTACCAAGAAACAAGCGAAAGGTATAGTGGAAGAAGCAGCACGTAAAGTGAACATGCCTTTCGTTACTGAACGCTGGTTAGGTGGTATGTTAACCAACTTCGCTACTATTCGTAAATCGATCAAAAAAATGCAGACAATCGATAAGATGTTGTCTGACGGATCGTACGAAAACATTACAAAGAAAGAACGCCTGGTGTTAAGCCGCGAGCGTGAAAAGCTAGAGCGTGTAATTGGCGGTATCGCACAATTGAACCGTATTCCAGCAGCTATCTTTGTGGTAGACGTAACGCACGAGCATATCGCAATACAAGAAGCTCAGAAATTGAACATGACCACTTTCGCAATGGTGGATACGAACTCAGACCCTAATGTGGTTGACTTCCCTATCCCAGCGAATGATGATGCTTCGAAATCTGTTGGTTTCATAGTAGACTATATCACTCACGCAGTGATGGAAGGCCTGGATGAGCGCAGAAAGGAAAAACTTGATGAGCCTAAACAGGAAAAAAAGGCTGAAGCGAAAGCTGAAGGTGGCGAGAAGAAAAAACCTGCTACCCGTAAGCGCACACCAGCTGCAAAAAAGTAACCGTTTTTTTTTATAAAAACTCTTAGAGGAAACGATGGGTATTACTGCCAAACAAGTAAATGAACTACGCCAACGTACCGGAGCTGGTATGATGGATTGTAAGAAAGCCTTAACCGCCACTGATGGCGACATGGAGGCCGCAATTGACTTTTTGCGTAAAAAAGGTCAGAAAGTATCTGAGCTACGTTCAGGAAAAGATGCCAACGAAGGTATGGTGGTTGCAAAAACCACTGCCGATGGTAAAACTGGAATTATCGTACGCTTGAGTAGCGAAACTGATTTCGTAGCGAAGAATGAAGAGTTCATCAAATTTGCTGATGATATAGCTTCATTAGCATTGAGCGAACTACCAGATGACTTGGAAGGATTACTTGCATTAGACCTTAATGGCCGTACAGTAGGTGATCAAGTAACGGAGCTAGTTGGTAAGATCAACGAGAACATCAAACTATCAGCATACGAAAAAGTATCTGGCGAAGGTGTTGTGCCTTACAACCATATGGGTAACCGTATTGGTGTGTTAGTATCGCTTAACCAAGAAGCTAAGAACGGCGTAAGCGAAATAGGTCGCGATGCAGCTATGCAAGTAGCAGCAATGAACCCTGTAGCTGTTGACGAGAACGGTGTACCGCAAGAAGTACGTGATCGTGAATTCGCAGTAGGTCGCGACCAAGCATTAGCTGAAGGTAAGCCAGATCAAATGGTTGACAAGATAGCTGAAGGTCGTTTGAAGAAATTTTTCAAAGAGAACACCTTAGTTCATCAAGCATTCGTTAAAGACGGTAGCAAAACTGTTGAGAAGGCATTGAAAGAAGTAAGTGCTGATCTAGCAGTAGTTGACTTTAAGCGTATTGCGCTAGGTAGCTAAGCTAAATTTTAAGATAAAATAGAGAAAGAGAGAATGAAAATTCTCTCTTTTTTTTTGATTAATTTTGACCACATGAAGTACAAACGCGTATTGCTTAAGCTGAGCGGAGAGTCGTTAATGGGCGACAAACAATTCGGCATCGACCCAAAACGATTACAGCAATATGCAGCCGACATCAAGAGTGTGCTCGACCTCGGATTAGAGGTGGCCATTGTTATCGGCGGCGGTAATATTTTCAGAGGATTACAGGCTGCAGAGAATGGTATTGACCGTGTTCAAGGCGATTACATGGGCATGCTTGCCACCGTTATTAACGGTATTGCATTACAAGGTGCTTTAGAGGCCGCTGGTATTTATACCCGCTTGCTTACCGCCATTGAAATGCAGCAAGTTGCTGAGCCATATATCCGCCGTAGAGCTATCCGACATCTGGAAAAAGGTCGTGTAGTTATTTTCGGAGCGGGAACGGGAAACCCTTATTTTACTACAGATACTGCAGCATCGCTTCGTGCAGTTGAGATAGAGGCAGACGTAATATTGAAAGGAACACGTGTAGATGGTATCTACTCAGCAGACCCTGAATTAGATGCAACGGCAGAACGCTATGAGAAGATCAGTTTTATGGAGGTGATACAGAAGAGCCTTAATATTATGGATATGACCGCGTTTACCTTGTGTATGGAGAACGAACTACCTATTATTGTGTTCGATATGAATAAAAAGGGCAATCTATTGCAGGTGTTGCATGGCGAAAATGTAGGAACGCTAGTATCCTGATCAATAAAAACCAACAGTTATGAGCGAGGAAGTAGAAATGTACTTGGAGGAAGCCAAGGAAAATATGGAGAAAGCTATTGACCATTTAGAGGCAGAGCTTTCAAAACTACGTGCTGGAAAGGCCAACGTGTCTATGCTTAATAGTGTGTTCATTGATTATTATGGTGTAAAAACCCAATTAGCGCAAGCAGCTACTATAGGTACCCCTGATGCAAAGACCATAACTGTTAAGCCTTGGGAAAAAAGCATTTTAGCAGATATTGAGAAAGCCATACATGCAGCTAACCTAGGTTTCAATCCGATGAACGATGGGGAAACCATTCGCATTAACTTACCACCTATGACGGAAGAGCGTCGTCATGAATTGGTTAAGATGGTGAAGAATGAGGCAGAGAACTCACGTGTAGGTATTAGAAGTGCCCGTAAAGAAGCTAATGATGGCATCAAAGCTTTGCAGAAAGATGGCTTATCAGAAGACTTAGCCAAAGACGCAGAAGCGGAGGTGCAAGACCTGACCAATTCCTACAATGCTAAAATAGATAAGCATGTAGAGAAGAAGGAAACCGAAATAATGACCGTTTAGGCCCACACCTTAGTGCCTTCGGTGCAATTCGTACAAATATCTACCTCTTTTCTAGCAGTCAACAGGTGTTGGCGGAAGCTATTATAACCCTCACTATTCCAAATTTCTTTAAAGCCAGTAGTGCTCAAGTCGCCTAGTTTGTGGTTGGCATCTTTATCAAAGCAGCAAGGTACTACCTTGCCATCCCAAGTAACTACACAGGAGTGCCACATCTTCCAGCAGCCATTTTCAAGCTCGTTCTTTAGCTCATATTTGCCATTGTGTAATTTACGGTAGCGCGAATACTTATCTATAGAAGGTATTAGCTCGTTCCCATTTTCATAGTCGTATATCTGTGCGGTTTTTAGTTTTACTTCATCCACACCTAGCTCTTTGGCCAATCGATATACCTCAGGTATTTGATGTTCATTTGGCTTCACCACCAGAAATTGGAAAATGGTGTGTGGGGTTTTGCTTTTCAACTTCTTCTTCCAAGCTATCAAATTCTTAGTACCCTCAATTACTTTATCCAACTCGCCTTCTATGCGGTAATTCTCATAGGTTTCTTGCGTAGTACCGTCTAAAGAGATGATCAACCTATCCAAACCACTTTCTACCGTGCGCCTGGCGTTCTCATCATCCAGAAAGTGGGCATTGGTGCTGGTTACACTATATACTTTCTTCTTGTGCGCATAGCTAACTAAGTCTAAAAAATTGGGATTTAAATAAGGCTCCCCTTGAAAATAGAGGTATAAATAGAGCAGATCATCTCCCACTTCATCCATCACTTTTCGGAACAGATCTTCTTGCAACATCCCCCTAGGCCGAGTGAATGACCGCAAACCACTAGGGCATTCTGGGCAGCGCAAGTTACAAGCCGTAGTAGGCTCAAACGAAATGGTCATGGGCATTCCAGCCATATTTGGCACACCCAACATTCTCGACTGCTGGTAACTACTCTCCACCTGCCCAGCATTCCACAACTTCTTCAGTGAAGCTTTTTGGAGGAAATTTTTACTGTCGTGAAGGTGAAACATCTAAAAGGGGGGTCGGTACAATTCTTAAAGACCATAAATGTACTACAGGTAAGCGTCTTATTCTGAATTGTGCATGCAGAAGTTCAATAAGCACGAGTTTCTGCTCAAAAAGGTACAAAACGGTGCACCCAATAAATTGGGAAAAAACCGTCGGCCTTGAAAGGCATATATAGCTTAGTAATGAAGCAACGAGCGTGATCAGCATAAATTTTAGATATCTTATGAAGAGCTAAAAAAGCGCTGAAACGCAGGTTGTATAGGTGCTTAGCTTCTCGAAAAAACATCACAAAACCCGCCAAAACTTATGCTCATTTGTAAATGGAAAGCTAGCGGATGAGTGTTACGCTACCTGCGCGCAACTCCTTCTTACCATCTTGGAACACCAAAGTGACTTTGTAAGCGTAAACGCCTGGGTTCATTTCTTTTCCATTGAAAGTTCCATCCCAACCATTTACTAAGTTGTCGGTCTCAAAAACCTTGGCCCCCCAGCGGGTGAATATTCCTACATAAGAGATGCGGGCGCCTAAGGCTATTGGTTTGAAATGGTCGTTTACTTGGTCGTTGTTAGGTGTGAAAATATTTGGCGTGAATAGTACTTTCTCATTCTCCAATACCACGATGCTTATAGAATCTACCACAGGGCAGCCACCAGCATCATAGTAAGTAACGGTGAAGATGGTGTCGCTCAAAAGCCCTGAAGCCAAAGGGTTAGTGCAGAACGTGCAGTTTAACCAAGTATTTTCTTCCCACTCAAAATTATCGGTAGCTAATCCATTGGGGTCGTTAATTACGGTTGCGGTCAATTGTGCAGCGCCGCCGTAAAGCACGGTATCCTTATCTGTCGAAATAGAAATTTCGGCTAGCGGGGCAGAGATCAAAGTGCTACTATCTATTACTGAACACCCATTAGCGTCCGTAACAGTAATAGCATAACCCCCAATAATAAGATCAATAATAGAAGCTGATAGATCACCCGTACTCCATAAGTATTCATAACCTGGAGCACCTCCCTTAGCCAATGCTTGTAAAGAACCGTCACCTATTAGTTCACAAGATGGGTCGGTAACATCCAGGTCGAGCAATAACTCATCTGGTTCAACTACTATGGCGTTCGCGGTATTTGTGCATCCATTTGCATCAGTTACGGTAATATCATATGTTCCAGAGCCAAGCCCAACTGCAGTAGAGGTTGTTTGTGTATTATCCCAACTGTAAACATAGATACCCGTTCCGCCCGAAGCAGAAACAGCGGCCTTGCCAGAATTATCTCCAAAACAAAGCGGATCAACCGAAGCGGTGATCAGATCTATAGAATCAGGCTCTGTCAAGGTAACGCTACCCAATGTGGTACAACCATTCAAGTCGGTGATGGTAATACTGTAAGTACCAGCCGAAAGCCCCCGTGCAATGGAGTCAGAAGCTCCCAGAATACTGGTTTCCCAGAGGTAGAAATAATCAGGTACGCCACCATTACCAGCAGCACTGGCTTCACCATCATTCGCGCCAAAACAGCTCACATCTTCCCCGTTAAAGTCGGATATAACGCTGGTGTTTACGCCTATTTCAGTGGGTTCGGTGATGGTAACTACTGAAGTACTAGTACATCCATTGTCATCGGTAATGGTTACCGTGTAATTACCTTCTGCCAAACTATTGGCAACTGCGGTAGTTTGACCACCAGCATTTGCATCCCACGTATATCCATAAGCTCCCGTGCCACCAATTGCCGAAGCAGTAGCTTCGCCATCGGCGGCATCAAAGCAGGTAATATCTACCCCATTATAGTCAGAAGAAACTACGGTGCTTGCTATCAATTCGGCTGGCTCGGTCAACATGGTATCGGCAACTATGACGCAACCGTTATCATCGGTCACAGTAACTTCGTAGGTTGTATTAGCCGCTAAATTAGTTGCAATGGCAGTTGTTTGCCCGCCAACATTCCAAGCATATTGATATGGGCTTACTCCTCCATTAGGGTTAGCCGTTAACTCTCCGTCAGTTGCGCCAAAACAACTTACGTCCTCCCCATTATAATTACTTGTTATCGCAATACTTAAGTCTAATGCGGTTGGTTGTGTTAGTAGTGTATCGTCAACTGCTGTACAACCATTCGCATCAGTTACAGTAATGGTATACGATCCCGTATCTAAGCCAGTAACTATTGCCGTTAAATCAGCAGTGTTCCAAGCATAGGTGTAAGCACCTGTGCCACCAGAAGCCAGAGCTTCCACTTCTCCATTGCTTCCGCCTTCACAAGAGATATTGAAGCCGTTAAAGTCTGTATTTACAATCGCTTGAACCATGACGGAGTCGGGTTCAGTAAGCGTAATACTTCCCACATTGGTACAACCGTTTAAGTCGGTAAGCACAATGGTGTAGATGCCCGCCGCTAATCCTGTAGCTACAGAGTCAGACGTACCAGATGTGTTATTCTGCCAAGTGTAGTTGTAGTTAGGTACACCCCCCGTAGCAATTGCGGAAGCCTCCCCATCGTTAGCACCAAAGCAGCTCACTGGTGAGCCATTAAAGAGGTTAACCAACTGGGTGGTAATAGTAATGCTGTCAGGTTGGGTTAATGTGGTAAACGAGGTGTCTATACATCCATTAGCATCCGAGACGGTAACTTGATAAACCCCAATAGACAAACTTGTAGCCACTTGCGTATTTTGACTCCCAGCACTGGCACCCCACGTGTAAGTGTATGCTCCTGTACCACCAATTGTTGCCACTGTAGCTTCGCCATCTGTTCCATTGAAACAACTGATGTCTTCCCCGTTAAAATCAGAGAAAACAGAAGCCAAAGCCATTACAGAATCAGGCTCTGTTAAAGTAACGGAATCAATAGCCGTACACTCGTTCTCATCGGTAACAATAACAACATAAGTTATATCAGGAGAAAGCCCAACAGCTATAGCCGTGCTCTGATTTGTTGGGTCGTTCCAATCATATAGGTATGGGGTCACTCCACCAACTGGTGTAGCAGTAGCTTCACCATCTGCTTCGCCATAGCAGGAAATGTCACTTCCACTATAGTTGCTGGTAATAGCGGCACTCAAAGTAAGTGCTGGCGGCTCTGTTAATATACTATCGTGAATGGCAATACAACCGTTAGAGTCTGTAACCGTTACGGTATATGTTCCTGCAAATACCTCTGTTAAAAAGGCGGTACTTCCTGGTACGTTCCAAGCGTAGGTATAAGGTTCTACACCGCCCGTTACATCAGCTAATACAGCGCCGTCATCCGTTCCGTTACAAGTAATATTAAAGCCTGCATAATCCGTGGTAGGGGTTACTCTTACAGTAAGGGCATTGGGTTGGGTAATAGTTACGGCAACATTGCCATTAGTAGTACATCCGTTAGCATCGCTAACTGTTACGGAATAAGTACCTGCTGGTAAGTTAGATGCTGTAGCGGTGTTCTGTCCAGTAGCGCCTGCATCCCAAGAGTAAGTATATGCCCCTGTTCCACCTACCGCTAGGGCTTCTGCCTGTCCGTCGTTAGAGCCGAAACAGCTAACATTTGCAAGGGTATCTAAAGCTAAGCTTATAGAGTCAGGTTGAACTAGGGTTACCTGTGTGCCAACGTTACAGCTGTTTCCGTCGGTTACGGTTACCGCGTAAGTACCTTCTGCTAAGTTGGCGATAACGGGGGTGGTTTGGCCCGCCGCATTACTCGACCACAAGTAGGTGTATGGCAAACTACCACCGTTGGAGGTTACCGTTACTTCTCCATCGCTCTCGCCATAGCAGCTAATATCTTCTCCATTATAATTACTGGTAGAAGTAGCGCTTACCTGCAGAACGATCGGCCCAGGTTGGAAAACAAAAGAAGCGGAGTCGTAAGTACATCCCACATCATCAGTAATGGTAAGCGTGTAGCTTCCCGAACCAAGGCTATCAATAAAGTTGGTGTTATTACCCGCACTTGGCGGAAGTGACCACAAATAGGTGTAATCAGCAGCTACCGTTCCTCCACTTGGGAAAGCAGTTACCGTTCCATTAGCATCACCATTGCATACCGCATCAGTAGCCACAAAGTTGATCTGAAAGTCGGGCGGGGCGCTAACTACTACAGTATCTATCAAAGCACAGTCGTCACCGTTGGTAGTGGTTACATTATACGTACCTGCGCTAATTGTTGGAACACTAGGCGTAACGTCACCAGTACTCCAGGAATAAGTTACTGGAGGAATTGCTCCAGTTATATTCACTTGCATACTTCCATCCGTTCCTTGTGGGCAAGTTGCATCTGTGGTAGCGGTAGTAGTATTGAACGAAGAACCAATAACATTGACTGTATAAGCCTGAACTTGACTGGCGAATATGGGGCAGGCATCGTCTTGAACGGTAACCGTAAAAAGGTTGGCTCCAACATCCGCAAGACCAGGAGTCCAACAGAAGGTGCCAGTCGGTCGGTTTCCGCCATTATCGGTAAATGTTGCCCCGGCGATAGCACTATTCCACCCTATGGTAACATTGTCGGTGGCATCAGCGTCGCTGGTAAATAGGTCGAAGCATAAAGGCGTGCCTACACAAACATCTATGGAGAAATCGCTGGTTCCATTTATACCCGTAACGGATGGGGGTAGATTGTTACAAGCAAGCACCACTACTTGAATATCGCGCATGGTTGACCCTATTAGCACACCGTTCCTGTATTCTTCAACAAGAACCGTTATTACAGCGTTTTGATTAGGATTAGCGTCAAAAGTCATTTGACCAGTAGTACTACTGAAATTAAATCCGCCAGTAGTTGACATGGGGTTGTTTACGCCAAAGCCACCAGTGTATCCAATACCTAAACCAGGCCCATCTAGTGGGTTTATCATGGTGTATACCAATTGGTCGCCATCAAAATCAATGGCGCCATGGTTGTAAAAAATTGTTTGTCCAGCGCATACGTATGGAACGGGCAGGGTAGTGAAAACAGGGGAGTTATCGCAAGTAGGCAAGGTATTGTTGAGTACGGCTTCCACATACATATCTTGACTACCTGGGTTGGAAAGGTTGGTAATAGCTCCATTTCGACAGCAGAGATCATAACTCATTACAATGTCTGGACATTGAGGTAAGGTGATGTTACCCGAATAAATATGTTGTTCCACACCTGGTAAAGTGCCGCCATTACAGGTAGTTTGATTGGCTTGAGAGGGACAAATTGCAGGAACAGCAGAGAATGATTGCTTGAAAAGCGTTAATGTTTGCGACCATCCGCAAGAGGCAGAGCTTAGGTTAATAAGGGCTGTGGCAGGGGCACGAACACCATCACAGTCGCGATAGAAGTTCATGGTAATGGTATAATTGTCGTTACCATTACAGGCATAAGTAAGGTCGGCACCAACAGAATGCGAGGCAAAAATGGGCAGTTGAAAAAGGGCAAAGCAAAGCCCCAGAAGCCAAAGCTTAGATAGGGTTGTTGGTTTAGAAATAGCAGAGATATTCATGGGGCTGCTAATTACATCACAAAATAACTAATACATGGCCGCTAATCAAAGTTCTGACCCGATTTTTTCGGTGTTGTTGGTAAGTCTTTTCCATGACCTTGTAATACTTCGGAACAGCTTAACTTTACTACAGTATGAATTCAATGATAAAATTCCTTTTTCTCATCGTTTTATTGATCAGCTCAGGATGTTCTTCTGCCCAACCGCAATATGCTGAAAAGGCCATTTCGCATGAAAAATGGAATGCCCTTTTAGTGGAGCATGTATCAGCTGATGGAAAGGTGAATTATGATGGTTTTATGGAAGATAGGGCAACGCTGAAAGGTTACTTAGACTTATTAAGCAACAACCACCCCCATCCTGAAAAATGGACAGAAGAAGAACGCTTGGCTTACTGGATAAATGCTTACAATGCTTTTACAGTAGAGTTGATACTGCGCCATTACCCTTTAGAGAGTATAACTGATATAAAGAAACTTCACATCCCTTTGGTGAACACCCCTTGGCACATCAAATTTTTCAAAATTGGTGGCGTGGAAATGAACTTGGATGAAATAGAACATAAGATCTTAAGAAAGAAGTTTGATGAGCCACGGATCCATTTCGCTATTGTGTGTGCGTCGGTTTCTTGTCCGAACTTATTGAATGAGGCCTTCACGGCAGAGAAGTTAGAGCAGCAATTAACAGCTCAAGCTAAAAGCTTTGTTAATGACCCGACTAAAAACATATTGGCAGAAGACAAAGTGCAGTTATCTAAAATATTCAGTTGGTTTAAGGGTGATTTTACCAAGAATGGCTCGCTGATAGCATACATTAATCAATATGCTGACAAACCTGTTTCCGAAAAGGCGAAAGTGAAGCACCTATCGTATAACTGGAACCTGAACAATTAGCAAGGGATCTATAACTTTAAGGGCTAACCTTAAAGCACGCCAATGTCTTTTATTCAAAAGCTAATTACCCCACCCCTTCGCTGGTATGTAAACTACTTAGCGAAAAAGAGTCTGCCAAAAGTATCGGGTCGGGTTAAGCTAGATGGGCTTTCTGCCAATGGCGACATCTACCGCGATAAGTGGGGTGTGCCGCACATTTACGCAAAAAGTAAAGGTGATCTTAGCTTTTTACAAGGCTACTGTCACGGACAAGACCGTCTCTTTCAAATGGAGCTGACCCGAAGGGTGGCAAAAGGAGAACTATCGGAAGTAGTAGGACAAGGAGCATTGGACACCGATAGAGCCAGCCGAACTTTCGGCTTCCACCGAATGGCAAAGGCCGATAAAGCTACTTTAACAGACGAATTACTAGGCTTACTAGAACGCTATGTAGAAGGTGTAAACGCTGCTATTGATCAACAGCGAGCATTACCTGTTGAATTCCGATTGCTGAAATTTGAACCTAGAAAGTGGGACGTGTCGGATGTGTTGTCTATTGCTAGGCTGATGGCTTTCCAGATGTCTTATGCCTGGCTAAGCGAGATAACCCGAGCAACTTTAATAGAAAAAGTAGGCCCCGAAATGGCCGCCGAGCTAGACATTCACTACGATCCCAATAACCCTGTAGGTCTACAAAAAAGCGGTGAGTGCTTTGAATTGGCCGACGATGGTCGTTTGGGCGCAATTAATGGTCCCTACCTAAAAACCATTAGTGGTAGTAATGCTTGGGCGGTAAGTGGTGAGCATACATCTAGCGGCGACCCTATTCTGTGCAACGACCCACATCTATCCTTATCACTCCCTGCTGTGTGGTACATGAATCACCTAAGTGGCGGTGGGTTAGAGGTAACGGGCACTTCCGTTCCTGGTTTACCGTTGGTACTTATTGGGCATAATCAGAAGATAGGTTGGGGCATCACCCTCTCGTTCACTGATATTCAGGATGTGGTAATAGAGACCTTCTCTTCTAAAACAGATTACAGTTATAAAGGAGAAACAAAAGCAGCCCAAATTCACCAGGAAGAGATAAAGGTAAAAGACGCCAAGCCTCATTTAGAAGAAGTAGTGGAAACGCATAATGGCCCTATTATTTCTGATATACTAGGCAAACCTGAGAAGAAATTGGCCCTTCGGTCGATGTGTTTTCAGGACTTGAACATACTGCAAGCTTGGTATGAGATAAATGAAGCGAAAGGATGGAATGATTTCGTGGATGGAGTAAAGAAGATAGATGCCCCTGGATTGAACATTATGTATGCTGATAAAAAGAATATCGGCTATTGGGTAAGTGGTAAAGTACCTAAACGCCAGAAAGGAGAAGGGCGGTTACCTCAAGACGGAGCAAGTGGTGAAGGCGAATGGAGCGATTTTGTGCCCTTTAATGAAATGCCACACACGCTTAACCCTGAACGAGGTTATATCATTAGCTGTAACCATAAAGTAGTGGATGAGAATTATCCCCATTACTTGGGCGATAGCTGGATGAATGGTTACCGAGCTAAGCGGGTAGAGCAGCTTTTTGCTGATGTGACCGAACCCATTCGTAAACGAGATATGAAGGCTTGGCAGATAGATGTGCATTGCCCACCAGCCTTGGTATTGGTTAGAGAACTGAAGTCGATAGAAATACCTGAAGAGTACTTGCCCTTAACCGACAAATTCAAACCTTGGAAGGGGAACTTAAAGACCTACAGTACAGCATCCACGGTATACGAGGTACTTCGTTATTATCTGTTCAAAGAGATAGTTACTGAAGGGCTAGGCGAAGAATTAGCCAAGGAAGTAATGGGTGAAAGCCTTACTCCAATAATTCTTACTCACAATGAATTTTATGGGCACGACACCTATAATATCATCAGGATGCTTAAAGACCCTGAGAAGAGCAAGTGGGTAGAGCAATATGGCGGTAAAGAAAAATGGGTGTTGCGGTCACTAGAATTGACCAAAGAATACTTGGAAAAGCACTTTGGAAAAGATCCTGAAAAATGGACTTATGGCAGGCTGCATCAAGTGCAATTAAGTCACCCATTAAGTGTGCAAGCGCCAATGGATAAAATATTTAACCTCGGCCCATTTCCTATTGGTGGAAATACGGATACAGTATGCCAAACCGCTACAACGGCCAATAATAGAATGGGTTACCAATTAGTAGCAGCATCATACCGGCAGATACTTACTCCTGCAAAATGGCAAAAAAGTGAATGCATTATGCCTCCAGGGCAATCAGGTAATGTGGCTAGCCCCCATTATAGCGACCTATTTAAAAAGTGGCTAAACGGAGAGACCATCCCTATGCTTTGGGATAAAGAGGTAATAAAAGCGAGCGCAAAGGCCCATTTGAAGGTAAAAGCAGCAGCCGTTAACAATAACTTAACATAGGCTTAGGTCGGCGACCCTTCGGTTATCCTAAATTTGCGCAGCATTAGCGCTAACCCATATGGACTATTCCATAATTGATTTTCTACAACTACTTGGCTCGCTAGGCATCTTCATTTTCGGAATGAAGATGATGAGCGAGGGGCTACAAAAAGTAGCAGGCGATCAACTACGTAAAATACTTGCAGGCATGACCTCAAATAGGGTCAGCGGTATTTTTACAGGTTTTCTTACCACAGCAGTTATTCAATCATCATCGGCCACTACAGTAATGGTGGTTAGTTTTGTAAATGCAGGTTTATTAACCCTTACTCAGTCCATGGGGGTTATCATGGGGGCCAACATTGGGACTACTATTACGGCTTGGATACTATCGCTCATCGGCTTTAAGTTCAAAATAACCATAGTAGCCAAAATACTTATCGGATTGTTTTTTGGGTTTCTGTTCTCTAGTCGCGAGCGTATGCGGCACATAGCGGAGTTCGTTATCGGCTTTGGTATCCTTTTTATTGGTTTAGATTTTCTAAAAGAGTCGGTTCCTGATGTACAGAATAACCCAGAGTTACTGAACTTTGTAGCCCCGCTTACTGATAAAGGCTTTTTCTCCACCCTTCTTTTCGTAATAATAGGCACCTTGCTTACCATTGTTATCCAATCATCTAGTGCAACCATGGCAGTTACTTTGGTGATGATGGCCAATGGGTTGATAGACCTTAATATTGGAGCGGCCATGGTATTGGGGGAGAATATTGGAACTACAATTACTGCAAATATTGCAGCCTCTATAGGAAATGTTCATGCCAAGCGATCAGCACGATTCCACCTCATTTTTAATGTAGTGGGTGTTATCTGGATGCTTTTGTTCATGGGTTGGTTTTTAGATGGGGTGAATTACTTGGCCGAAAACTTCAGTGAATTTTTTGAAGGGCTAGTTTCTGCAACAGTTAAAAAAACAGGTGATGTAGCTAGTGTAGACGATACGATAAAACTGTCTATTTTCCATACGATGTTCAATGTGTTGAACGTGGTCCTCTTATTTGGCTTTGTACCATACATTGAGCGAATAGTAATACAGATGGTGCCGTCAAAAGGAGATGGTGATGAGGAATCTACTCTTATGTTCATTAGAGGAGGTGTACTCTCCACTCCAGAATTATCCATTGGAGAAGCATTGAAAGAATTGCAATCGTTCGCTAAGATCATTGAAAAGATGAGTTTCACCTTCGCCGCACTCATTTTTGATAAGCCGAAGAAACCTGAAATGCTGATTAGCAAGATAAAGGAACGAGAAGAGCTGACTGATACGATAGAAGTACAATTGGTAGAATACCTATCAAAAGTGGCAGAGTCGGATCTAAGCGCAGCCTCTATTGAGCGCATAAGGGGTATGATCTCTATAGCCAATGAATTTGAGCGGATAGCGGACATATACTACCAGATGGCACGTAATTACCAGCGGATGAGTAAGCTGAAGATCACCCTGCCAGTAGACGCTATTGAAGAGTTCAGAGAGCTACACGACCTCACTTATCAAGCAGTGCAGTTAGTTCGAGGTCATTTGAACACAGGTGTGGTAAACGAGGAGGAGCTTAAAGCCGCCTATGCGCTAGAGAAAGAGATCAATAAAAAGCGGAAGCAATTGGTTAAAAACCATTACGAGCGACTAGAAAAAAACATCTATAAGCCGCAAGCAGGGGTTATTTACCTTGACTATGTGAATCGCTCAGAAAAAATAGGTGACCACTTGATGAACGTAAGTGAAACACTTGCTGGTCAAGTGTAGTTAACAAAGCCTTATAACAGCTTTATTGCCAAGCATTTCGCAGTGCCGTAGAGTTCCCGTAATTTTACCGCCCATTATCAACTAATTGTCAGTTTGAAAGGAATAATACTAGCTGGAGGTTCCGGCACTCGTCTACACCCGATAACCTTTGCTATCAGTAAGCAAAGCATGCCTATTTACGATAAGCCGATGATCTATTATCCGCTATCAGTTTTAATGATGGCAGGCATTCGTGAAATATTGATCATATCTACCCCGATAGACCTACCTAACTTTGAGCGCTTATTAGGCGACGGTAAAAGCTTAGGCTGCGAATTCACTTATGCAGTGCAAGAAGTGCCCAATGGCCTAGCACAAGCCTTTGTTATTGGTGAAGAGTTCATTGGCGATGATAAGGTGGCATTAGTACTGGGGGATAACATCTTTTACGGCACGGGCCTAGGTAAAACTTTGGTAGAGCATAACGACCCTGATGGGGGTGTAATATATGCCTACCATGTATCTGACCCTGAGCGATATGGAGTGGTAGAGTTTGACGAAAATAATGTAGCGGTATCTATTGAAGAAAAGCCGACCAAACCCAAATCAAATTACGCAGTACCGGGATTGTACTTTTACGATAATGACGTAGTGCAAATAGCTAAAGAGCTGGAGCCAAGTCCACGTGGAGAGTATGAGATAACCGATGTGAATAAGGAGTACCTGCGTAGAGGCAATTTGAAAGTGGCTATATTAGACAGAGGCACCGCTTGGTTAGATACTGGAACTTTTGATTCACTAATGCAGGCTAGTCAGTTCGTTCAGGTGATAGAACAACGCCAAGGCCTTAAGGTGGGATGTATTGAAGAAGTAGCCTTTAACATGGGCTTCATAAATAAAGAACAGTTGGTAGAATTGGCCAATGGCTTGCTGAAAAGCGGCTACGGACAATACCTGCTCAACTTGGTAAACAACGACTAACATGAGAAAGATACTAGTAACAGGCGGAGCTGGATTTATAGCCAGCTGTTTGGCAGATAAATTGATAGAAGACCCGGAGAACTTTGTGGTGATAGTAGATAACTTCTTAACAGGAAAGAAATCTCGCTTACCAGGTCCAGATAAAAAGAACTGGAAGTTCATCAAATGTGATGTGAACGATGTGAATGATATTTCGCCAGTAATGGTGTCATATTCTTTCGACTATGTATTTCATTATGCTGCAGTAGTAGGTGTGCAACGCACACTTGAGAATCCAGTAATGGTATTAAACGATATTGCTGGTATCGACAATGTTTTAAAATTGTGTAAGAACACAGGTGTAAAACGTGTTTTCTTTGCTTCTTCATCAGAAGTCTACGGAGAGCCGACTACGCTTCCACAGAATGAGTACACTACGCCATTGAACTCACGCCTACCTTATGCGGTAGTGAAAAACATCGGTGAAGCGTTCTGTCGCTCATACAAAGTAGAGTACGATCTGGATTATACTATCTATCGTTTCTTCAATACCTATGGACCAAAACAGAGCACTGACTTTGTAATGTCTCGCTTTATTAAGATGGCCATGGATAATGAGGATATTACCGTGTTTGGCGATGGACAGCAAACCAGAACATTCTGTTATGTAGATGATAATATTACTGCTACGACTAATTGCTTGTATCATGATAAATACATCAACGATACGGTAAACATCGGTAGCGATGTTGAAATTCCGATAGTAGACCTAGCGCAGCTTATTATAGATGTAACAGGTTCTAACTCTAAGATCATTCACCTTCCACCTTTGGCGGAGGGAGATATGATGCGTCGTGTTCCAGATATTACGAAGATGAAAGACCTTTTGACAGAAGAGATCATTCCTTTAGAAAAAGGTATTCGCGATGTAATGGGTTCGGAGTGGTTTAAAGAGACCTTTTCTTATGCCTAAAGTGTTGGTGACCGGCGGGTGTGGCTATATTGGCTCACACACTTTGGTCGATCTTATAGAAAACGATTTTGAGGTGTTCTCCATTGATAGTCTTGTTAATGGATCAGAAAGAGCTCTAGATGGTATTAAGGCCATTACAGGCAAAAAAGTGAAAAATTACGCCATCGACCTATGCGATATACAGGCATTACGGTCAGTTATGGCAGAAGAGGGGCAAGTAGACGGTATAATTCATTTTGCCGCTTTAAAGCTAGTGGGCGAATCAGCAAGAGAGCCACTAAAGTATTTCCAGAATAATCTTAGCTCGCTTATCAATGTGTTGCAAGTAGCGGAAGAGAATGATATTAATGCTTTTGTTTTTTCTTCCTCTTGCTCGGTATATGGCGATGCAGAGCAATTGCCAGTAACTGAGTCTACCCCATGGAATGAAGCACGCTCTCCTTACGCACGTACCAAACAAATGGGGGAAGGCATCATCCACGACTCGGCTAGCACTCGACCAAATGCTAAGTTCACTTTACTTCGGTATTTTAATCCCGTTGGAGCACATCCAACAGCTGAAATTGGAGAGTATGCTGAAGATAAACCAGAGAACCTTGTACCCATTATTACCCAAACGGCAATAGGGAAACGAGAAAAAATGGCAGTGTATGGTAGCGATTACCCTACCCGTGATGGTTCTTGTATTCGTGACTACGTCCACGTGAGCGATATTGCCCACGCACACACACTGGCCTTAATGAAACTCTTCAACGATGAGCAGCCGGAGCAGACAGAAGCCTATAACTTAGGCTCCGGCGATGGATTGACCGTGTTAGAGCTAATAGCAGCCTTTGAGAAAGTAAGCGGCAAAAAGTTGACTTATGATATGGCCGGCCGCCGGGAAGGTGATGTGGTAGCTATATATGCTGATAATACTAAAGCTAGTACCGAGTTAAAATGGCAAACCAATCACGACATCGATACTATGATGCGTTCTGCTTGGGCTTGGCAGCAGCGATTATCGGGCAAATAAGTTGTTCATAAACCCAGAATTTTCTTGCTGGGCAATTCGTTTCTTTAAGGCATGTCTCCATTACTCATATTATCCATTGTAGTAGGCTACTTTTTAGTGCTGCTGTTGGTGTCGTACTTCACCAGTAGAAATGCGACTAATGAGAGTTTCTACGTAGGCGACAGAAACTCTAAGTGGTACCTGGTAGCTTTTGGTATGATAGGCACTTCGCTTTCAGGCATCACCTTTATTTCCATTCCCGGCACGGTAGAAAAATCGCAGTTCGGTTACATGCAGGTGGTTATTGGCTACTTGATAGGTTATTTGGTGGTAGCCTATGTGCTGTTGCCCTTATACTACCGACTCAACGTTACTTCCATATACACCTACTTACAGCAGCGGTTTGATAATTGGGCCTATAGAACGGGGGCTATCTATTTTCTTATCTCTCGTGTAATTGGTGCTTCTCTGCGATTATTCTTAGTCGCGCTTGTGCTGCAGACCTTTGTGTTCGATGCCTTGGGAGTTCCGTTTGAGTTAACAGTAGCCCTATCCATATTCTTGATATGGGTATATACCGCTAAGGGTGGAATAAAAACTATTGTTTGGACCGATACCCTGCAGACTTTCTTTATGCTATTAGCCTTAGGCTTGAGCATCCATCACATCATGGGAGATCTAGACCTTAGTGTTTCTTCTGTAATGCCCGCCATTCGTGATGCTGATATGGGCCAATGGTTTTTTACGGAAAACTATTTAGCATCGAATTATTTCATTAAACAGATTATTGCCGGGGCGTTCATCACTATATGTATGACGGGGCTAGATCAGGATATGATGCAGAAGAACTTAAGCTGCAAGAATTTGAAAGAAGCTCAATGGAATATGATCAGCTTCAGCGGTGTGCTTTTTGCGGTTAATATTGCCTTTTTAGCCTTAGGTGGTTTACTATATCTGTATACAGATGCACACCCTGAAATTGTAGAGCTAATGGCTGGCGAAAGTAGAGGCGCTGATAAATTATTCCCTACTATTGCTTTGCAGGGTAACATTTCGCCATGGTTGGGCGTTACCTTTTTGCTGGGCCTGATAGCCGCAGCATACTCTAGCGCTGATTCAGCCCTAACAGCTTTAACCACATCTGTTTGCATCGATCTTTTAGAGACGGATAAACAGGAAGAAAAGCAGCAAGAACGTACTCGAAAAATAGTGCATGTTGCCATGTCGGTCTTGATCTTTTTGGTCATTGTGGTGTTCAACAGGATGAATGAAGGAGAGAGTTTGATATGGGAGCTATTTAAGGCTGCTGGTTATACTTATGGGCCACTTCTGGGATTATTCAGCTTCGGCATGTTCACTAAACGCATGGTGAAAGGCGCAGGAATTCTAGCTGTTTGCTTTGTGGCACCCGTTTTGATATACCTATTGAATGAATTGCTGAAACTAAATGAAGAAGGCTACCAATTTGGCCTAGAAATTATAGCTATAAATGGGGCCCTTACCTTTTTGGGCCTACTATTAATAAGTAAAAGTGAAAACTATGACAGAAGAACATAAATACAACCCGAAACACTGGACGAAACTCAAAGCAGAATCATCTTGGACGATATTCAAGATAATGAGCGAGTTTGTAGAGGGTTTTGAGAAAATGAGCAAAATAGGCCCCTGCGTATCTATTTTTGGCTCGGCTAGAACTGACCCCGAGAATGAGTATTACAAAATGGGGGTAGAGGTAGCTAAAGAATTCACCAATGAGGGCTACGGTATAATAACAGGTGGCGGACCTGGAATTATGGAAGCGGCCAATAAAGGCGCACAAGAGGCTGGTGGTAAATCGGTTGGATTGAATATTGATATCCCAATGGAGCAATTTGCCAACCCATATGTAGATCCTGAAAAGTTGATCACCTTCAACTATTTCTTTATTCGCAAGGTGATGTTCGTGAAATATGCGCAGGCTATAATTCTACTGCCTGGTGGCTTCGGCACAATGGACGAATTATTCGAAAGCCTTACACTAATTCAGACTAAAAAAATAGATAAAGTACCTATAGTAATGATGGGTAAAAAATATTGGGCAGGTTTGCTCGATTGGCTGAACAATACAATGGCAGTTGAGGGCAACATCAACCCTATTGATATGGAGCTATTTACCCTGACCGATGATGTAAATGAAGCTGTAAAAGCTGTGAGCGATTTCTATAAAGATGACCACGAACTGCGCCCGAACTTTTAATGATGCGATCGAAACTTCTCCTTTTAGTACTACTTACTGTTTGTGTTTCGTTGGTAAGCTATACGCCTGCTGATGATTATAATTCCAGACCAGGATATTTCCGTTCTCCGCTAGATATTCCGCTTTTTTTGGCTGGTACCTTTGGTGAACTAAGAGGTAATCATTTCCACTCGGGTATTGATATAAAAACGCAAGGCCGTGAGGGCTTACCTGTATATGTAGTAGCCGACGGCTACGTATCGCGTGTAAAGATCTCTCCCTATGGTTTTGGGAAGGCTATTTATGTCAATCACCCAAATGGTACTACTACTGTGTATGCGCACTTGAAAAAGTTCAGCCCATACATTGAGCAAGTGGTTCGTAACATTCAATACGCAAAACGCAGTTTTGCTATCGATCAATACTTTGATGCTACTACCATTAGATTAGGAAAGGGAAATGTGATAGCCTATTCAGGCAATACTGGTGGGTCTTCAGGACCACACTTGCATTTTGAGGTGCGTGACCAAAAAACACAGGAACCTTTAAACCCTCTGCTTTATGGTTTTGAAGTAAAGGACGACATCAGCCCTTGGTTGAAGACCTTATGGGTGTATGATAGAAGCGAAGAAGACCTAAGCCCCGACCCTAAACGATACACCGTTACCAATAGTAATGGAAGGTATTCTATCAACAAGGATACATTGTACGTTAATGCTAAAAGGGTAGGCCTCGGTTTAGAAACCTTTGATAAGGCTAATGGAGCAAACAATGTAAATGGTATTTATGAGGCTAGCTTGAAGGCAAATGGAGGCACTATCTATCATTTTAAGATGGATAGGTTCGCATTTCACGAAACGCGCTACATCAACGCACATATTGACCATAAGGTAAAGCAGGATAAACGTATTAAACTTCAACGCTTCTTTCAATTACCTGGTAACCGCCTTGGCGTATATGATACCATTGTAAACAAAGGTTTGATAGCCCTTGAGCCAGGTAAACCAGTTGAAGTGCTATTTGGCGTAAGCGATATTTTTGGGAACGAGGAGGAGATGAAGATCGTGCTGAAGTATTCAGATAAAGCATCAGCCTTTCATATCGACCATCATCAATTGACCGAGCACATGCCTTACAACATGGATAATAGCTTTTCAAATGAAAACATGAAAGTGGTATTCCCGAAAGGCTCTTTTTATGAAGACACCTATTTTTCCTATCAAGCTAAAAATGATGATAAACGCAGTCCACTATCCGAGGTACATCAACTTCGATCTAGCGCTGTAGCATCTCACAAATACTTTGACCTGTCTATCAGTCCCGTTTGTTTACCTAACGACTTAACGAATAAGGCAGTAGCTATTTACGATAATGGCAGAAGCCGCGATGCAATAAAAGGCAAGTTAAATGGAGATGAATATACCATACGTACCCGTAATATTGGCGATTATTACCTTGCGGTAGACACCGTAGCCCCAAAGTTAACCGCAAGCATAGTTAGCGGAGCTGCCATAGGGCTGAGTAAGGGTTTTAGCATAAAAGCAGTAGATAATTTGTCGGGCATTAATACTTATTCGGCCCATGTAGATGGTACTTGGGTACTGGTAGAATACGACGCTAAGAATGCTCGACTTCATTTTCTATTCGAAAATTTGCAGCGGCCGCTTGAACAGGGTGAGCATGAATTTGTTCTAAAAGTTACCGATGAGGTAGATAATAGAACAATTCTTAAGTTAAAATTTAAGCAGTAAACAGATGACAACATTAAAAGAGGGCGATAAGGCCCCTGAATTCTCGGCCAAAGACCAAGAAGGAAACATTATTAACCTAAGCGACTACAAAGGGAAAAAGGTAGTGCTTTACTTCTACCCTAAAGATGACACGCCTGGCTGTACTAAAGAGGCTTGCGATTTTAGAGATAACTATACTTCGCTACAAGCAAAAGGTTTTGAGGTGATAGGTGTAAGTCCAGACCCAGAGAAGAAGCATCAGAAATTCATTGCTAAATACGACTTGCCTTTTGCCCTAATAAGTGATGAAGATAAAGCCGTGCATAATGCATACGAAGTATGGGGCTTGAAGAAGTTTATGGGCCGTGAGTATGATGGCACCCACCGAACTACATTTGTAATAGATGAAACGGGGAATATCGAGTTGGTTATTAAGAAAGTGAAAACTAAAGAAGCTACGGCTCAATTACTAGAAGAACTAGCTGCCGTTAATTAAGGCTCAATGAAACTATACGGACTAATTCTATTTTAAGAAGTACGCTAAATAAAAAAGGCCTCCGATAATTCGGAGGCCTTTTTTTATGCTTAAAAGCTGGTGATGTTATTTTACTATCACCTTTTCTACTTTTACTTTGTCTCCAACAGTGATCTTAGCTAAGTAAATTCCTTTAGCCACACCACTTAGATCAAATTGCTGATCGATGTTAGTTGTGTTGCTGAAGTTCTCTACAGTAATGCGCTCACCTAGGATGTTCATCCATTCGATGTTCACTTCTTCTGCATTACCTAAAGCTACTTTAATAGTTACCATACCGCTAGTTGGGTTAGGGAACAATTCAAAGCCGATCAAGTTATCGATACCGTCAATTCCTACACCAGTTCCAATTACGAAACCAGCAGTTCCAGTACATCCATTAGCATCAGTAACTGTTACTGAGTAAGGTCCACCAGTTAAGCTTGTAATTGCAGCACCAGAGCCACCGTTAGACCAGCTATAAGTGTATGGAGTAGTACCATCTGCACCAGTTGCAGTAGCAGAACCGTCGGCAGTAGCAGAACTAGTTTCATCTGTAGTAGCTACAGTTACTGTAGGGCTGGCAGTATTGCTGTTAATGGTTGCTGTGATAGTACCAGTACAACCAGTAGCATCAGTAACCGTTACGCTAAAGTTTCCGCCTGATAAACCATCAAATTGGTTGTTAGGCCCTGTTGAGTTACCATCAGAGTATGTGTAAGGAGAGCTTCCACCAGAAACACCTAGTGTAACACTTCCATTAGGAGTAGCACAACTCGTGTTAGGGCTCTTAGCAGATTCTGTTACTGTAAGTGTTCCAGAGTTATCTGTAATAGCTATAGTAATAGTTCCTGTACAACCGTTAGCGTCAGTTATATTGAAAGATACTGAACCGAATAGTTCGTCAAATACACCATTGGTGTTCGAGTTACCAGATGCTGCATCTAAATAAGTATAAGGTGCAGTACCGCCAGAAGCTGAAATACTTACTTCACCATTTCTGTTATTAGCATCACAAGACGTGTTTGGCTCTCTACTACCTGGTACTTCCGTAACAGTTATTGTAGGCGCATTATCAGCAATAGTTACAGAAAGTGTTCCTGTACAACCTAAAGCATCAACTACACTTATATTGAACGAGCCAACAGTATTGCTGAATGTTCCATTGTTGTTAGAAGAACCTTGAGCAGTATACGTGTAAGGTGCAGTACCACCAGTTGCAGAAGCAGTAACTGACCCATCAGGCGCACCACAAGATGTACTTGGAGTGTTTGCCGATTCAGTAACCGTTAATGAAGTAGGTGCGTTGTTAGCAATAGTGAATGTTGAAGAGGCAGTACATCCATTAGCATCAGTAACATCTACCGTGTAGGTGTTTGGAGCTAAAGAACCGAATGAACCAGTGGTGTTAATATCACCATCAAGGTCATAAGTATAAGGCGCAGTACCACTTGATGAGTTTGTAGAAACAGCACCGTTAGGCGTTCCGCACGAAGTGTTAGCCGTAGGTGTTGTGTTTACGTTAATGGTAGGCGTGTTGTCTGCTACCGTTACCATTAATGACCCTGCACATCCATTAGCATCTACCACAGTTACATTGATCATACCAACAAGTCCTGTGAAAGAACCTGTAGTATTACTAGAACCACTTGCAGTATAGGTGTAAGGAGCTGTTCCAGCACTTGCAGTAACAGTTAATGCACCATTAGGCGTTAAACAAGATGTATTAGGTGTGTTTGAAGTAGCAGTTAAGCTTACAACAGTAGCATTGTCAGCTACGCTAGCAGATGTAGAGCCAGTACAACCGTTAACATCAGTTACAGTAACTGTGAATGTACCAACAACTCCATTGAATACTCCAGATGTGTTGCTTGAAGCACCATCGTTATAAGTATACGGAGCAGCACCACCACTAGCTGTAAGTGTTACAGCACCGTTAGGCGTTCCACAAGCTGTGTTAGGTGTGCTAGTAGATTGTGTAACCGTTAGTGTAGTAGCATTATCTACAACATTTGCCATTACAGAACCAGTACATCCATTAGCATCAGTAATGCTAACAGTGAACATACCTACAACATTGGTGAAAGAACCAGTAGTGTTACTAGTAGAACCATCGTTATAAGTATAAGGAGCAACACCGCCACTTGCAGTAATTGTTGCAGAACCATTAGGCGTTCCACAAGCACTGTTTGGCGTACTTGCAGTTTGAGAGCCTGAAATAGTAGGTTGGTTATCAGCGACTGTTACAGAAGTTGTTGCAGAACAACCGTTAGCATCTGTAGCCGTAGCTGTGTATGTTCCTACAAGATTATTGAATACACCAGTTTGGTTGGTAGTACTACCATCCGAGTATGTGTAAGGTGCAGCGCCGTTACCACCAACAACTGTGAACGACCCGTTAGGAGTACCACAAGATGTATTAGGAGTATTAGCAGACTCTGTTACAGTAATATTAGGTTGGTTATCAGCTACAGTTCCAGAAGTTGTTTCAGAACATCCATTAGCATCTGTAACAGTTACAGAGAATGCACCAACTACACCAGTGAATATACCATTGCTGTTAGTTGTGCTTCCGTCTGTATAAGTGTATTGTCCGGCACCATTGCTACCTACTACTGTGTATGAACCATTTGGCGCACCACAAGAGGTGTTCGGTGTGACGGCAGAAACATTAGCATTAACCGTTGCAGGAATGGCTGCTACAGTACCACTTATAGTAGCCGTACATGCCAGTGCATCTGTTACAGTAATGGAGTATGCACCAGTAGCACCAACGAAAATTCCATTGTTGTTTGATGCAGTACCATTATTATAAGTATAAGGAGCAGTACCACCAGCGGCAGTAACTGTGTACGACCCACTTGGAGTACCATTACAAGAGGTGTTATCTGTGTTAGCTGTTTCGCTTACTGTAACGTTACAAGTAGGAACAGTTGAAGGGCAAAGAACCGGAAACATAAATAGGTCAAAGTCAGCTGGGTTACCAGGACCGAAAGACCAAAAATTACGACTCTTGGCCCAAACGCCTGTATTTGTCTGTAAGACTCCAGCACCGTTTCCGCCAGCATCGTTTTGACCATTGCTCACTATAACTAAGGTGTCGTTTTTAGCAGGTCCATCAACTTCCATTGCTATCACGAAACCATTGGTAACAGCTGGTGCTGGACTGAAGATGAAATCACTAAATCCAGTTGCAAATTGTGCTGAAGTATCAATAGTCGCGCTATTTAATGTGATAGATGCTAGTGGAGCGCCTACAGGCAAACTATCAAGCCCAACAGCATAAACGCTTAGGTCGTAGTTGTCTGGTGCGCCAATAATATCTTTATAGCCAAACCAAATAGATACAGATTCAACATTTCCAGAACCAGGGTAGTATTGCCCTACTTGAAGGTTGGCGGCGTTAGTTCCAGATACAAAACCAGTTCCAGCACCAAATAATGAGGCTGCTGTTGCATTAACTAGCGGATAGTTAAGCGTATCTGGATTAGCACATGGGCCACCACCTGCGATCACATTGATGTATAAGTTTTTGGTTTCAATATCGCTTCCAGTCGCATTACTAGCTTCTAAAGAAACAGCAAATTGACCAACAGTATTATAAGTAATGCCCGTTGGGTTCTGTGCAGTTGAAGCGGCTTGTACACTACCAGGGAACAACCATGCCCATTGTGTTGGACTTCCAGTAGATAGATCGGTAAAGTCAACTGTACCACCAACTGTTACCGTTGTAGGTGTACCTGAAAAATCAACTACTGGCGCTACTGCGGTGCTAGTTGTGTTTAAATTAGCCCAAATAAGGAATGCACCAGCAAAGTTTTGACCTGTGATGGTATCTAACTGGAAGAAACCACCAACTGGGTCTCCACCCCAAATAGTACCAGGGGTATAATTGTTGTCGTTTAATCCAACTTGGTTGGCACCCCGTACACCAATAAAGTATTGACCAGCCGGAAGGGTTACCGCCCCACCAGCAATAGCTAATTCATATAGGCCAGCAGTGTCTGCTGCTGTTACTATGTTTTGAGTAACGGTAGACGCTACAAGTGTACCTACACCAGTGGTAGGAGAGAAGTTGTATACGTTTGCACTAATGGTATTACCAATATCAGCCGTAGAAACAAAGAACGTTACACTTTGCAGGTCATCGCTAGCTGTTAGCTCAAAAGTGTTACCAATATCAGCACCAGCAGCATTTACGCCAAAACCTAAGTTTCCATCTACACTACCAAAAAGAATTGCATCGTCGCGAGCGAAGGTTTCTTCGTCAACCAATATAAAGGTTGATGCCGTGTCGTTCGTAGTATTACCGTCAGTTTGCGTCATGGAAGTAATGAACCGGATGAAGTATGCACCTGTATCAGTAGGTGTCCAGTTAGGGAAGTTGAAAACATTCGTATTTCCCGGCGCTATTGTTGGATTTGTAATAGTAGTTTGGGTTAAAACGTTAACAGGCGCGTTAGATATTTCAAGTATATCCAGACGTACTTGAACGTTAGTAGCATTATTAGCACCTAAATTTTCTACTTCAGCAGAAATAGGAATAGGACGAATTTGAGACTCTGCATAAGAGGTGTACTCACCAGTGAAAATGCTAGAGATACCTATATCATTACTAGCAGCAAGATTTATTTCTACTTCTAGCTCCGATAGAACGATCCAAAATTTATCATCAGATATATTGCGGAAAGCGATAAACACAGGTTGATTGTCGTATGTGCTAGGAATGAATAGACTTCTAGGATTATCTACATCAAGCTCATTAGTAATAGTAGCTATAGCAGGGTTAGCCAGAAAGCCAGCTTCTGTAGGTGTAGTTGTAGAAATGCGCACTTCATAAGTTTCTAAAAATCCACCATCTGCACTTCTAGCAGTCCAGCGAAGCTGATTGTTAGTACCCATAGTAAGTTGTGGTAATGCTACATATCTGTCAACTTGCCCAGCTGGGCTGATCCAAGAAGTACTTATTAAAGCAGTATCACCACCAAGGCCACTACCTGAAATGAACCAACCCTCTGTAGGGAAAGGTATTCCGCTACCATTGGCATTACCAAGGTCTGGCGCAGTACCATCTACATTAATAGCGGTAAAACCCTGTGAAGCCGCAGTAGCGTAGCCATCTGCATTTAAGGGTATTGAACTAAAATCTTCTGAAAATATCACCTGCGCCGTAGCGGGGGAGGTGAAAAGAGCAAGTGCTAATACCAGCGTAGCACTAACGCGTAACAGTGTGGTTCTCATGTGTAATTTGGTTTCTTTGATTTACGAACTGCTAAAATTAAGAAAAATGTTATTGATAATAACAATATCTCAACATTAGCAGTACCGTAGAGCTAATTATATATAGAAATGGTTGTTATTATTTGTCTTTAGGTTCTTCCTTTTTGGCTTTCTTAGCTTTTTTCTTGGCCGGTTTCTTTTTTTCCTCTTTCGGCTCTTCTGCTTCAGCTTTCTCTTCTGCCTTTTCTTCAGTAACCTCCGTAGCGGTTTCTTCTTCTGCAACAGGCTCTGTTATTAAACCGTGTGCGTCAAGTAACTCGTACCATTTTAGCAGCTTTTTAATGTCGCTAACGTATACGCGCTCTTCATCATAGTCAGGAAGAACTTTGCGGAAATACTCGCTCAACTCAGCACTACTGGCCTTTTTGCCATTGGGTGGTGTGTTAGTCTCGCTTAGTTGTTTCATAGTCCAAAGTACATCGCTTAGCGTAGCGCTATCATCTTCGGTATAAATAGTAATACCATCCAATGGTGTGAACATGTGCGAGCGGCTTGATGCGAACTTAGAACGCTCTTCACCTAATTGTTGAACTATCAACCCGTCATTCCGTTGTGCTACTACTTTGTGTAGCCCTGGTAAGTTACTTACTGAAACTATTTCTTTAAGATCCATGTAGTTATCTTTATCTATTTGGGTTGCGAAATTACTAATAATTTTATGAGCATAACTGCATGAAGTTCGAGCTAACATCAGACTACAAGCCTACGGGCGACCAGCCTACAGCTATAAAAGAGTTAGTAGAGGGCGTTAATAATGGCGATAGGTTTCAAACACTATTAGGGGTAACGGGGTCTGGAAAGACCTTTACCATGGCCAATGTGATACAAGAAGTACAGCGCCCAACACTGGTGCTAAGTCATAATAAAACACTTGTAGCCCAGTTATACGGCGAGTTCAAGCAGTTCTTCCCCAATAACTCGGTAGAGTATTTTGTATCGTACTATGATTATTATCAGCCAGAGGCTTATCTCCCAACATCTAACACGTATATCGAGAAAGACCTTTCGATCAATGAAGAGGTAGAAAAGCTAAGGTTAAGTGCTTCTTCTGCCTTGCTATCTGGCCGTAGGGATGTTATAGTGGTTGCATCAGTATCATGTATATACGGTATTGGTAACCCAATAGAGTATCAAAACCACACCACACGGCTATCAGTTGGGCAAACAATTAGCCGAAACGGCTTGCTTCATCAATTGGTAGATGCCTTATATTCTAGAACAGAAGCGGAATTCGGGAATGGTACTTTTCGAGTAAAAGGGGATACGGTAGATATTAATTTGCCGTATGCTGATTATGCTTATCGGGTTACTTTTTGGGGCGACGAGATAGAAGAAATAGAGAGTTTTGACCCAACCAATGGTAAAAAGATAGCGCCAATGACCGATGTGGCCATTTTTCCAGCCAACTTATACATTGCCCCCAAAGATCAACTGCGAATAGTGTTGGACGAAATAGTAGATGAGAAGAATAGGCAAGTAGATTACTTTAAAGAGATAGGAAAGTATCTGGAAGCTAAGCGACTGGAAGAACGGATAACCTTTGATGTAGAGATGATACGTGAGTTGGGTTACTGTTCGGGTATTGAGAATTACTCGCGCTACTTAGACAGGCGAAACCCTGGCGACCGCCCTTTCTGTTTATTAGATTATTTTCCAGATGATTTTTTGATGGTGATAGATGAAAGCCATGTTACTCTATCGCAAGTAGGCGCAATGTATGGTGGCGACCGTGCTAGAAAAACCAACTTAGTGGAGTACGGTTTCCGATTACCCTCGGCACTAGATAACCGCCCGCTCAATTATCAAGAGTTTGAGGATTTTATGCAGCGGACAGTATTTGTAAGTGCCACGCCAGGGGATAAGGAATTAGAAATGTGCGATGGTGTAGTAGTAGAGCAGGTAGTACGCCCAACGGGCTTGCTTGACCCTATAATAGATGTGCGCCCGAGCCAGAACCAAATAGATGATCTATTGGAAGAAATAGATCTGCGCATAAAAGCTGATGAAAGGGTATTGGTAACCACACTTACCAAGCGCATGTCTGAAGAACTGCAGAAGTTCATGCAGCGGATAAATATCCGTAGCCGATACATCCACTCAGAGGTAGATACATTGGAGCGCGTAGAAATTCTTCGCGACTTGCGATTGGGTAAATTCGATGTGTTAGTAGGGGTGAATCTACTTCGAGAAGGGCTAGACCTTCCAGAGGTATCGTTGGTAGCCATATTAGACGCTGATAAGGAAGGTTTCCTACGTTCTGAACGGTCGCTTACGCAGATAGCTGGTAGGGCAGCACGTAATGTGAACGGACTGGTGATAATGTATGCTGATAAGATCACAAATTCAATGCGGCGTACCATGGACGAAACCGACAGACGGCGTGAAAAGCAATTGAAATACAATGAACTTCATAACATAACACCTACCACGATAACAAGAACCAAAGAGCAGATAATGAAACAAACTGCCGTGCTGGATATTAGAAAGGTAAGCGGCAGTTATATAGAAGAGGAAGAAACCATAAGCCTAGTGGCCGACCCGGTGATACAGTATATGAACCGCCAGCAAATGGAAAAGCTAATAAAGACCACCGACAGCAAAATGAAGAAAGCCGCAAAAGAACTCGACTTTTTAGAAGCAGCCCGCCTGCGCGACGAGCTCTATGAAATACAGGCTATATTTGAAGATAAGTTCAAAGAAAAGGCATAGATAATGAGAACTAATGTATTGATAGTACTGCTTTTATTAGCAGCTAACTTGGTATTTGCACAAGGTAGCAACAAGGTTACCCCACTAATAAGCTATGCTAAAGCAGCTACGGTAAACCCAAGTACCATTCAGCAAAAATGGGCACCAGAAGTGGTTAACCTAGAAGCGGCTTTTCCTGGAGGTAACTCCTACCGATCATTCTTGCTACGTGAAAAAGCTAAGCTGAAGCCTAAGAACGGAACAGCCAAAACGGGCGGCATAGCCGTATTGGGTGATGCCCCAGAATTGAACTACTTGCAAGGCTTTGAGACTAACCCTTGGGATGGTAGCGTGCCTTGCGATAATGATGTAGCTATTTCAAATGGGAACAAGCTTATCTCTGTAGTTAATTCCAACATCCAATTTTACGATATGGATGAAGACAGTTTGTACATGATGATCAGCTTAGAAGATTTTGCTGCTTCGCTGAACTTGCCCCAAAACATGTACGACCCTAAGTTGATCTATGATCCTAATGAGGATAAATTCATCATGATCTACTTGAGTGGCAACAATGATTCCACTAGTAACATAATCGTTAGCTTCTCTACCACTAACGACCCTATGGATCCTTGGAATATCTATGCGCTTTCAGGTAATCCATTGAATGATGGGGTGTGGTCAGATTACCCGATCGTAGCCATTTCTGACGATGAGTTGTTCATTACAGTTAATGCACTGATAAACGACACGGTAAATACTTCTGATAGCTGGAAATTTTTGTTCAAGGAAAGCTACATTTGGCAAATTGACAAAGAAGACGGCTATACAGGCGGAAACCTAGACACCAAAGTTTGGAACGATGTGCGGTGGAACGGCAAACCCATCCGAAACCTATGCCCTATTCAAGGCGGTTCGGGTACTTATGGCCCGAATATGTATTTGTTGAGTAACCGGAACTTCGATGCGTCGAACGATACTATATTCATGATGGAAGTGCCTAACAATTTAGCGGCTAATCCTTTCAGTTTAAACATTAGTGCGCATGTAGCCACAACCCCGTACGGTCTTGCTCCTGATGGAATTCAACCTACTACTGCAAACCGCCTACAAACCAACGATTCTCGTGTGTTAGGCGGTTATCTAGAGAGCGGTATCTTACACTTCGTTGGAAACTCTGTATTACCAGATAGCAACAGGGCAGGCGTGTATCATGGTTATATTCTGGATATAGAGAACACCCCGATAGTAAAGACAAATGTGATAGGTGATTACAGTATGGATTTTGGTTACCCCAATATTTCCTACACAGGTCTTGGTGGCGATGATCAAGCTATGATCACTTTCAACCATACTTCGATAGACTCTGCCGCAGGTATATCAGCTGTATTTCATCAAGGCGGATTTGAGTATTCGGAGCGGAAGACCTTGAAAGAGGGAGAGACCTTCATCAACATACTTAGTGGAAATAATGAGCGATGGGGCGATTACTCAGGCACGCAACGTAAGTACAATGAGCCAGGAAAAGTATGGATGGCAGCTATGTTTGGCGCAAGGCGCACAATTCAAGGACAAGTAGGGCGGCCTAGATTTAATCTGGCTTTTGTAGCGGAAGTAGAAAGCCCCGTAGAAGGTTATCCAGTAGCAATTGAAGAACCTTCTGCTTCAAAAACCCCTACCATCAAAACATTCCCCAATCCATTTGTGGAACGATTTACGGTAGAGTTCGAGTTGCAGAATGAGGATAAACTGACTTTCCAGATATATGATATGCAGGGGAAACTGGTAAAGACCTTGCTAAGCGATAGAGTAAAAAAAGGAACGAACAGATTCGCCTTCTCTATAGACCCATTAGCTCAAGGCAATTACGAACTGCTGATAATGGATAGCGGCCTGAACATCATTTTGCAAGAAAGTGTGGTGAAGCAGTAAGCTTAATTGGCCTTCACAATCTTTTGAATGCTCGTGCCATTATTGCCCTCAATAGTAAGGAAGTAAGTACCACTAGCTAGGTTAGCTGTGTTCAATCTAGTGTTGCTGTTAGAGCTAACTTCCTGAAGTACTATAAGTCCGTTAATATCTGTTATCCTAATGGTAGCGCCTTGTTCTACAGCAGATAATTTAAGACTTTCATTAAAAGGGTTGGGAAAAGCTAATACTTCGGTTGCAGGTCTTAAGCTTTTAATGCTGGTGGCTGTTTTGTCGCGCTTACCGTTGATGTCGTATTCGTCGAAAAAATCCCAGATAACTTCTGAGGCTACATAATCTTGATTGGTAAAGCCAATTCCTGGAAGCAATAGTGTTAATCCTCCTGGCCAAGTGTGGCCACCATCTTCAATTCGGTAAAAGATAACTTGAGACGAATCGTCACCCCAAGAGTAAGTAGACTTCATGGCAGTCGTAGAATCGGTCATATCATTATCAGGAACGGATGCTATTTCAGGAGTGGTAGGGCAATTATTATGACCCACCCAAAAAGCCACTACATCTTCAATAGGGGCATACTCTGGCGCACCAGTATATTGAACTACAGAATCTGCAGTGCCATGCATTTGCATTACAGGTATTGGGCGTGTAGGGGTACAATTACTAAATACAGGTGCTGCCATAGACCCAGTTACGGAGGCAATGGCGGCTACTTTATCGGTTATCTCGCAAGCTAGGGTATGACTCATAAACCCACCCAAAGACATTCCTGCAGAATATACTCTATTCGGGTCGGCACCAAAGTCGGCTACGAACTTATCTATCAATGCAGATAGGAAACCAACATCATCTACCCCACCAAGGCCAACTAGCAGGTTCCATTCATTACTTATTGCATCGGGGTTAACGGTGATAAAGCCATTGGCTTCTGCTACAGCGTTCATATCTGTCAAAAATTGCTGCTGCCCAGCATTAGAACCACGCCCATGTAAGTTAAGCACTAGCGGATATTTATCCGTGCTATTATGATCGCTAGGTAAGTAGAAGAAATAGTCGCGTACTTCCCCATCATGGGTCAACGTTCCAGACTGTATTTGCGCTTGTAAAAAAGAGAATGCACCTATAAATAGGGCAACGAGGATGGATGATCTCATGTGTAAAGAGCTAAATGATATTCAAAAATGAATAGAACGAATATCGCGCTTTATTACAAATTACCGAAAAACACCATCATTAATGCTTGATCAATAAGCTTTTGCGACTTTTTGAATACTTGAGCCCTCTTTGCTGTCAATAGTTAAGAAATAGGTGCCCGTAGCCAATTCTGCTGTATTAAGGTGGATGCTTCCACTAACAACATCTTCTTGAATAAGCACTTTACCATTAATGTCTACTATGCTAATTGTTGCCTGTGCAGACACATTGGTTAAGGTCAAACTTTCTTGGAAAGGATTTGGGTAAGCATTTACTTGAACTTCAGGTCTTTCGTTTCTAATGCTAGTAACTGTTTTATCACGCTTACCGTTGATGTCGTATTCATCAAAGAATTCCCAAATAACGGCAGAAGCCCTGAAGTCTTGACTAGTGCGAATACCTAACAGGTCGAAAGCACCTGGCCAAGTATGACCTCCATCAGTTACTTTATAGAGTATTACTTGGGTAGAATCATCGCCATAGCCGTAAGTGTATATTTCAGAAGTTGTGCTGTCTTCTAACACAGTATTGGGCACAGCTTCTACCGTAGGCGTAGTAGGGCTGTTATTGTTGCCTGCCCAGTAAGCCATTATGGTGTCTACATGGGTCATGGTAGAATTTCCTATATAAGGAACGGTAAGGTCATTGGTGCCATGTATTTGCATTACAGGCATGGCACGCGTTGGGTTGCAAGTATTAAATGTAGTAACCGACATACTTCCCGTAACTGAAGCAATAGCTGCTATTTTATCTTCCAATTCGCAAGCCAAAGTGTAACTCATAAAACCGCCGTTAGACATGCCTGTGGAGTATACCCTGTCTGGGTTTGCGCCAAAGTTGTTTATGAACTCATCTATCAATTTATCTAAAAAACCAATATCGTCTACACCAGTACCCCAGCCGCTATTCCACGCATTATCTAAGCCATTGGGGGCCAAACCTAATGGGTATACCACTATAAAGCCATTAGCATCAGACTCTGTATTCATTTCAGAATAGAAGCGCTGTTGAAGGTTATTAGATCCGAACCCATGCAGGTTAAGCACTAAAGGATAGCTACCTGAAGCATCATGCCCAGGAGGCAGGTTGTATATGTAAGTACGTGATTCTCCGTCGTGTGTTAAGCTGCCTGATTGTGCCTCAGCTAATAAGAATGAGCTGGTTAATAAACCAATTGTAAATACTAGTCTTTTTATCATTTCGTTAATGTTCCGTATATTAAATGATGTAGCTTTGCAGCCATTTTCCGAATATCGCCAATTATTTTGGTGTTTAACGGGTAAAACAACCTTTCGGTTTACAATACGTATAATCGAGAACCGACATGAAATACACACACATGCATAGCTTGTTAACCAAGGTAGGCTTGGTGCTAGGCATATTATTATGGCTGGCCATGCCGCTTTCTGCTCAAACCAATGAAAAAGGTAAGAACAAGAAAGACAAATATCTTATTTCGCCTTCGAAACTGAAGAAGCGGAAGTCTGACCAATTTATGGCCCTTCCGGTAAGCTTTAAAAACCTTAATAGTACTCCGTACTTTGAAGATCCAAAGCAACTGAAACTCATCAACAAGCTGGTAGAGGATAAGAATTATTCCGAAGCTATTCCGTTGATGATCAATTACGTTAGTCAGTTTGGGATAGAAAATTTCAATAGAGACTCTGAACTACTTTGGCAGCTAGGTCAAGCATTTGAAAAGACAGATCAATTAGCCAAAGCTAAGGCAGTGTATCGCATGGTGCTTAAGCATAAAGAAAGCGACATCAAATACATTTGGCAGTATTACGATGATCTTACTTCGTTGGATAAAGATTATTACGTACCCATTAAGTATTACTATGAACTGGTGGATTACCGCCAGCAGATAGATACCGTTCGTCCGCCAAGAGGGGTATTGGTGAATATGGGTGGTGAAGTGAATTCTATTTACGAAGATTACGGACCATCGCTTAGTATTCTTAATGATGTAATGATGTTCTCCAGTAAACGAAATAGAACACGTTTTGGTGGAGAAGAGGCTTATAATGAAGACTTGTACTATTCTAAGTACTTGGATTTTACCACTTGGGATACAGCTCGTGCTTTTGAGGGAGAAATAAATTCACCTTACAACGAAGGTTCGCCATGCTTAACTCGCGATGGCAATACTTTGTATTTTGTACGTTGTAACTCACCTGACAGCTATGGTAATTGTGATATTTTTCAAGCTACTAGAAAAGATGATGGTACCTGGGGAGATGTAACTAACCTTGGGGTTAATGTTAATGGCCCTGATTGGGATTCGCAACCATCGCTATCACACTCAGAGGACACTATATTCTTTGTTTCCGACCGTAATGGAGGATTCGGATCTACTGATATTTATTACACAGCAAAAGGAAAGAACGGTAAATGGATGCCTGCGGAAAATATGGGTCCAGTAATAAATACCCGTGAGGCAGAGTTAAGTCCATTCTTCCATCCCGTGCACAATGTAATGTACTTCAGCAGTAACAGCCAGATACTCAATTTCGGTTTCGTAGATATTTTTAAGACGTACAAAGTGCCTAACGGCTGGACGGAACCTAGGAATATTGGCCCACTAGTTAATGGTAAGGGCGATGAGTATTACTTTGCCATTGATGCTGCATCAGAATACATATTCTACGCTCGGTCGGAAATGGACCAGATGAGCAACCTAGACTTGTTCTCATTCCCACTACCAATGGAAGGGCAGCCAATGGCGATAACCAAATTCATGGGTTCGTTAACGGACTCGGTAAGTGGACAGCCATATCAAGGTATTGTATCTATTATTGATGTAGATAATGGTATTGAAGTAGCACCACGTTATATCCGCCCTGATGGTTCTTTTGAGTTTGACTTGATAGACAACAATAGATATTTGCTAATTATTCAGGGGGAAGATTTCTTCCGAATTGAGCAAGAGATAAACTTGAACGGTGATACTATATTGAATGTGCGTACACCTTCTATCGACTTTAAGCGGATAGAATTCGCTAGTGTTGAATTTGCATCGAACAGCTCAGAAATATTGCCACAGATGCGGCCCGACTTAGATAAGTTGCTCGACTTTATGGTTGATAATCCTGACTATAAGTTGATCATTTCTGGCCACACGGATAGTGAAGGTATAGCGGAACAAAACTTAACACTTTCTCAAAAGCGCGCCGATGCTATCAAGAAATACTTGGAACAAAATGGTGGAATATCTACCGATAGGGTCCAGGCGATAGGCTACGGAAGTTCACGACCGATAATTAAGGAAGAGAAAACCGAAGAAGATCGTTGGATAAACCGCCGAGTAGAGTTCGAGATCATCAAGACTGAACGCGAGTGGAACAACGCTTTGAACGGAGCGCATAGTCGCCGCTAATTTCCCAATACCTTAGCTATTGTTTGCCCAGCCATTAAGTGCCCAGCATCATTAAAATGTGCATCGGGGGCAGGTTCGTAGTCATTCAGTTGAGCAGGGTATACGTGAACATTATCTATTCCTTCAAAAACAGGTTGATATTCACTTAGCACATAGTCTTCAATAGAGCTGCTTTTGCCTTTAAAGTCAGCATAGCTATTGGGAATGACGAATAACTCAAAACGTATGTTTCGGACTTTGCAGACTTCTTGTATCTCTTTTAAGTAAGAATTAGTCACCTCTCCTTCTAAACAGGCTTGCCAAAATTGGTATTCTTTCCAGCGAAGTGGGGCTGATAGAATTATATTTCCAATACCCGTATTAGCAGCAAATTTCTCTAGCCCACTTTCTGGGATATAGCGCCTAGCAAAGTAATTATACGATGCTTGAGCGGTTCCGAAAACTTGTCCATCCCAATAGCCTGGTAACCAGCCTATGTTTGTTTGGTAGTATAGCATTTGGTTGGGTAAAGTTGGCCTAGGGATAGCCATAAGGTCATTAGCTAAATAGAGATGTACGACAATTACATCTGGTTTTAAGGAGGAGCTAAGGTGTTTTACGAGTAAGGCGTATTGGGCGGGGTCGGTACCAGAAACTCCCGCATTTAGGTGAATACTATTTGGCATTAGTTTCTCTGCTTGCCTCACAAAGCAATTTTCATAACTACTTGCGCTTGCCCCCCAAGTAAAGGAATCGCCAATGTGAAGAACTTTGAGTTTAGCACTATCCTGTGAAGAAAAGGTATATTCTCTCCCCCTAAAGCCAGCTTTATTAATTCGTACGCTTTCATTTTCCTTCCACAGTCCATCATTGGTTCTGTAAATGCCTAGGCTATCGGTAAAAAAGTGATTTTTGACGACTAATGAATCTGTTTGTTCAAAGGTTTCCCAGTAGGGAATGTAGTTGCCAAGTGTATATCCTCGTGAAGAGAGGTAGGCCCGCGAAGCTACCTCAACTACTAGAAATAGTAGTGCCAATAGCAGTAACCAAAATGCCGTTCGTTTAACCAAAGCCTATTATTTTGGTTAAATTATACAAAAGCGATCAATATGGACTTCGAGTTACTGTTCAAGCTCTTCAATATGAGTATTCTGCCTGCATGGCTGTTGATGATATTCTTCCCCAAAAGTAAGGTTACCCATTATGTGGTGTACTCTTATTTCTACCCTTTCTTTCTAGGGCTTTCCTATTTAGCGCTACTTATTTATAGTTTTTTAGACCCAAGTGGAGGGATGGGTAGCATAGCTGAATTGCGAGAGTCCTTTGGTTCTGATGCAGTTATTGTGTTGGCATGGATCCACTACTTAGTGTTCGATATGTTTATCGGTAGTTGGGAAGTGAAAGATGCAGAGGCTAATGGCATCTCCCAATATGTAGTTATTCCGTGTTTGGTATTTACCCTTATGCTTGGCCCCGTTGGACTGATGCTTTATTTAATTATTAGAGGAATTAAAACGAAAAGCTGGGTAAGGAATTAATACCTTTGCGGCGATAATTGGATCGTCAATATGTTAACACTATTTGTAACAGCATTTACAGCATTATTCTCGGTGGTGAATCCACTTGGGGCCATGCCTATATTTTTGTCGTTAACCGAGGGCGAAGACGATGCCGAAAGAAAGAATACAGCAACTAGAGCCAGTATCTATTTCGTTATTATCTTGATCGTCTCCTTCTTTATAGGGCACTATATATTGCTTTTCTTTGGCATCAGCATTGATGCGCTTCGTATAGCTGGCGGGCTTATAATTCTTAGCTCAGGATATGGCTTATTGTCTGATAATTTTGCCAAAAGCCGATCGATAGATAAGAAGGTACACAGCGAAGCGAAAGATAGTGACGACTCCTCTCTTACCCCGATAGCTATCCCGCTGTTGGCTGGCCCAGGATCAATGTCTATGCTTATTGGCTGGTTTGGTGAACAGCAAGACAACTTTTCTTACGTAGTAATATCAGCAGTTATAATCTCGGTAGGTTTAGTCACCTTTTTGATACTGCGTATGTCTCCCAAATTGGTTAAAGTATTAGGAGTTGCGGGTATGAAATCCGTAGCTCGCATCATTGGCTTTATCACCATGGCGGTAGGGGTTCAGTTCATCATTAACGGGGTAGTTTCCGTGGTAAAGGGCATTAACTGATCATTCGTCCTTTTCCCAGTCCATTGTACGCTTAACCGCTTTTTGCCAACCTTTATAAAGGCTTTCCTTTTCTTCAGCACCCATTTCTGGCTTAAAACATTTATCGGTCGACCTGTTTTGGGCGAGGTCTTCCTTTTTGTAATAACCAACAGCTATACCAGCTAAGTAAGCAGCACCTAGCGCGGTAGTTTCAATTACCGCAGGTCGTTCTACATCGGTTCCTAGAATGTCAGCTTGAAACTGCATTAACAAATTATTAGCACAAGCTCCTCCATCAACACGTAAGGTTTTCAAGTTAATGCCAGCATCTTGCTCCATTGCATCTAGCACGTCTTTAGTTTGATAGGCTAAGGCTTCTAGTGTAGCGCGTATTAAGTGTCCTTTGGTTGTGCCGCGTGTTAGCCCAAAGATCGCTCCACGGGCATACATATCCCAATACGGCGCACCTAGTCCAGCAAATGCAGGTACTACATACACCCCGTCTGAATGCTCTTCTTTCATAGCGAAATACTCTGAATCAGGTGCGCTATCTATCAGTTTAAGCCCATCACGAAGCCATTGAATGGCAGCTCCTGCAACAAATACACTACCCTCTAAGGCATAATCTACTTTCCCGTCTAAACCCCAAGCTAGGGTGGTCAACAGTCCGTTTTTGGAGGCAACGAATTCCGAACCAGTGTTCATCAGCATAAAGCAACCTGTGCCGTAGGTATTCTTAGCCATTCCGCTACTAAAACAGGCCTGGCCAAATAGGGCTGCTTGTTGATCGCCCGCAACACCCATAATGGCCACATCGCCTTTCATTAAGCTGGAGTCTACCGTACCGAAATGTCCGCTAGAATCGCGAACTTCAGCTAGCATGGATGTAGGTACACCCATAGCGTCCAAAAGTTTGTCATCCCACTTTAGCTCACGAATGTTGTACAGCATGGTTCTAGAGGCATTGCTGTAATCAGTCACGTGCGACTTCCCGCCTGTCAACTTCCAAATAAGCCAGGTATCAATAGTACCAAAAAGTAGGTCGCCGCTTTCTGCTTTCGCTCTTGCGCCCTCTACATTATCCAGTATCCATTTCACCTTGGTTCCTGAAAAATAGGAATCGACTACTAGGCCTGTATTATCCCTAATATAGGATTCAAAGCCATCGGCCTTAAGTTCGTCACAAATATTGGCGGTACGTTTATCTTGCCAAACAATGGCATTGTAAACGGGTTGCCCAGTATGTTTATCCCAAATCACAGTAGTTTCTCGCTGGTCGGTAATACCTATAGCTGCTATTTGGTCTGGTGTTATTTTGGTTTTGGCAAGCAATTGTTCCACTACTCCCCATTGGGTTTTCCATATCTCTAATGGGTCATGCTCTACCCAGCCTGGCTTGGGGAATATTTGAGTGAATTCTTCTTGTGCCGAATCTACTATCGTTCCCTTCTTATCAAATAGTATTGCTCTGCTACTTGTAGTACCCTGATCGAGGGCCAAAATATATTGCTCTGCCATAAACTGCTATGCTTGTGCCGAAAATTAAGAAAAAAGAAAGGGCTTCTAAAAAGCTTGCAGATCTACCAGTTTGCGATAGCTGCCGTTCTTGGCCATTAGGCCGATGTGATTTCCGCGTTCAGTTATTTTTCCGTCTTGTATCACCAATATCTCGTCCGCAAATTGAATGGTAGATAAACGGTGAGCTATAACTAATGAAGTACGGTTCTGCATCAATTTATAAATAGCCTCTTGTACTAGCTTTTCACTTTCGGTGTCTAAAGCTGATGTAGCCTCATCTAGTATCAGAATAGGCGGGTCTACCAATATAGCACGGGCAATGGTAATGCGCTGTTTTTGTCCACCACTTAGTTTGTTGCCGCGCTCGCCCAGCATAGTATTATAACCGTTTTCTAGCTTCATAATGAAGTCGTGAGCATTGGCCACTTTGGCGGCGGCTATTACATCTTCTTTAGACGCATTTTCTAGGCCAAATGATATGTTGTTGAATACGGAATCGTTGAATAGAATAGCCTCTTGAGATACCATACCTAGTAGCATGCGTAGCTCTTTTATCTTGTACTCCCGTATATCTACACCATCAATAAGTATTACGCCTTCTTCAATATCGTAAAAGCGTGGTATCAAGTCTGCCATGGTTGATTTACCTGCTCCTGAAGGACCGACCAAAGCTATCATTTTTCCTTTTTTGATGGTCAAGTTCACATCATCAAGAATGCGTTTGTCATCATAATTCTTATAGGAAAAGGAGACGTTCTTAAACTCAATACTCTCCTTGAATTGATTGATGCTCTTTGCGTTTGGAGCCTCTTTTATGGTGTTTTCCGTATCTAATAAAGCGAATACCCTATCAGCGGAAGCCATACCTCGCTGAATATTATAAAAAGCAGCAGAAAATGCCTTTGCAGGAGCTATCATTTGCGAGAAGATGACCATAAAGGTGATGAACACTTCTGGTTGTATTTGTTCTGGACCATTTCCTTCTAATACAAGGCTTCCACCGTACCATAATACAATGGAAATAATGCCGATAGCCAAAAACTCAGTTAACGGCGATGATAACCCAGTTCTGCGGAGCAACTTGGTCATAATGCCAGCATAGGCTATGTTATGATGGTAGAACTTGGTGTCTTGATGCTTTTCCGCAGTGAAGGCTTTAATAATTCGCACCCCTCCTAAAGATTCGTCAATGATGGAGATGAGTTCGGCCAATTTTTCTTGCCCTTTGGTGGAAGTTCTCTTAAGCGTTTTCCCAATGCTGCCCACTACAACACCAGCTACTACTATCATTACGAGCACGAAAATGGTTAATGATGGACTGATGTAAAAAAGGGAGCCCAAAAAGAAGATAATTGTAAGAGGTTCTTTAAAGAGGACTTCAACGGTATTGATGATATTATGCTCTATCTCTTGCACATCAGAGGTCATCCGAGTCAAAATATCGCCCCTTCTTTCATCGCTAAAATATCCTAAGTGCAGTCCTAATATTGTGCGGTAAAGGTTTTTTCGAATATCTTTTACTACGCCATTTCTGATGGGGGCTAGACAGAAAAGTGCTAGATAGCGGAATAGATTTTTCAGGAAAAAGATGATAGGCACTAATATACAGATAGCGATCAAAGCCTCTTTTCTGTCTTCCAATACTATTGGAATGAACCAATGCTGAAATGCCTCGATCACATAGTCTGCTGAGAGGGAAAATTTGGGGGCAGGAGGTACTTTTGTATTCACAATATCCGTCTTGAACAAAAGGCCCAAAACTGGTATTAACATTGTTAACGAAACCAGCGAAAAGAGGATAGTGAGGATATTGAAAAGCAGATTACCTATGGCATAACCATAGTATCTCTTGATATAGGAAAGTATCCGTAAAAAGCCTTTCATGCAGGTAACGAAGTTATGAATTAGTTTTGTTTATATTCAGCGGCCTACGAGGCCTAAAACAATAGTAGCTTATGAGTTCTAAACGACAACAACAAGTAGCCAACGAGATACAAAAGGCTTTGAGCGAAGTGTTCCAAAGGAACGGGGTATCGTATTATGGTAAGGCCTTTGTAACCATTACCCAAGTGAACGTTCCCCCCGATCTATCTTTAGCTCGTGTGTACTTGAGCATCTATAACGTAGAAGATAAGGATAGCATTATAACCAAGATAGAAGAGAGTCACTATGACATTAAGCGTCGACTGCACCAACGGATACGCTACATGCTGCGGATGATGCCAGAATTGGAGTTTTATAAGGATGACACTTTAGACCAAGCACTTCGCATAAATGATCTATTGAAAGAGGTAAATAAGGGAGATACGCCAGAGGGAGAAGCACCCGAAGGAGAAGGGTCAGAATAATATTGCTCTAGCATAGCTGAAGCTTTCTTCTTGCTGTACTTTGATAAAGTAGCTTCCTTTAGAAAGGTGGCTAAGGTTTATCTGACCAGCCCCACTAGTCATAGTCGCACTATGCACTACTTTTCCTGAAACATCTAATACTTGTAAGTCAGCGGAAGATGGGCTCGTTAATTTCACAAAAACCCGCCCTGTACTTGGGTTAGGGTAAATGGTTAAGTTATTGGCTATTTCTAACTCAACCCCTGTAGTGCCTAATAGCACGGAGGTATCTATCGTACAGCCCTTATCATCGATTATAGTAACGGAATACGTTCCTGGATCAAGATTAAATTGAGCCGAAGACGAGCCACCATTACTCCAACTATAAGTGTATGGAGGTTCACCACCTTTTACTTTGTTTACTACAATACTACGGTTGCCCACGTTTACAGATAACTGGGTGATGTAAGGAAAGTCATCTGTATCTACCGCAATGCTATCTAGTGTAGTGCAACCTAGGGCATCTGTTACAGTAACGTGATATGTTCCTCCAGCCGTAACTGCGAAGCTGCTGTCGGTACTTCCGGTATTCCATTGGTAACTGAAAGGGCCTTGTCCAGAAACTAGACTTACCGCTACTAAGCCTGTATTCTGCCCACACTCAATATCTTGCTTTAACATTCGGGTTTCAAGGTCTGATTCTTTCGGGATGTTAAATTGCTCTACCCGCACACAACCAGAATTATCACTAATGGTGACAGTATAAGTGCTGTTAGTTAGGTCGCTGATCGCGTTTCCCGTCGTTCCATCACTCCAAGCGTATGTGAATGGTCCAGAACCGCCGTTAATGGAAAGCGCTAAATATCCAGAGGTAGGATCGCTACATTCTACTTCTTTCAACGAGTCCACAATACTTACAAACGGGTTTGCGCAGCTTTGGCAATTCCAATTGGCTTCCCAGCCCTGCCCGCTGTTCTGGCAATCGCTTTCAAAAAGTATAGACATCTTGCCTGAATAGGCACTAACTACACCTGGGTTATTTGAGCCAGTATAAGTGCCAATAAGTGTGCCCGTAGCCTCATCACCATCATAAACGAAAAGGTTGTCATAACCATTTTCCAGATCCAAGGTGGTAAAGCTTAGATCTATTTGCCCTGGGGTAGTAGGTTCTATAATAGTCCAGTATTTTTCAAAACTGCCGTAATTACCATTGCTTCCACCATTGTCTACAAAAGTGCCGATGCAGCCATTGTTCCTGAATTCAGCTACCGTATCATTAATTAGCTCGTGGTAATAAGGCCAGTCCCAGTTTACACCAGGGTCGGTATGGGTTTGCAAAGGAAAATGTACATGCCCCTTTATTCGATAGCAGCTATTGATCACATTCTGCACATTCCCTGTATAAGCTGAAAGTGGGTTAATACCATAACCACTCTGAGTAATATCTCGTGAAAGGTTAGCAGAACTTTGGTACATAGCCACGGTATACCAGCTAGCATCGTTAACGAAGCCTTCGTGCTCAATACCTATGCTGTAGGGGTTATCATCTCTTACGTGCCAAGCTTTGTCGTATTCATCTACCATTTGGGTCACTTGTCCATCGCTGGAACGGATCACATAATGTGCCGATACCTGTGCAGCACAATTGCCAAACCAAGAAATAGCGCTGGAATAACTTCCTTGAATAGTATGGATAGTTACCGCTGAAATAGGAGTGCCAGCTCTTGAGCTGTAGTTACAAGAAGGTGCAGCATTCCATATAGCAGGAGCATAATCTGCAGAGCGAGAACCAGCCATGTTGACCTTATTAGCAGATAGTTGCTTGTAGGTTGGTAAACCAAAATAGTCAATTAGGTCAATAGTGTAAGCAGGAAAATTATAGGTAATAGCGTGCTCCTTCGTACTCATGAAGTTCAACACGCTGTACAAAAAACTATTGCTAGCAAAAACGTTAATGGGGTCGTTGGTAGTCGGTAATTCACTAAGCTCAAGCAGAAGTTCAGCTACAACTATAGGGTCGCCACTTACTTTACCGTTAGCCTGCTGTAACTGCGCCAGTGACTTTGCGTAGGCTATGATGTGCGTTTCAGCATCGTCAATTATATCCTGTTCAGAGAGTCCCGACAGCTGTGCCACCAATTGCAAGTTGTTTCGAAAATAGCCACTTGGGTCTACCGATAATCCGAACACACCTATAGCCTGCGGTAAACCTGAACAACTAAATTCTTCATTACTACTTAAGTGCTGGATGTGCGTTTGCGTATAAGCCACAGCCTCCAACATTCCCCTCGGAACGGATGGATATTGTGCATAGGCCTGGTCAAACTCTTGTTGATATGGGTATTGTTGTTGCGCGAACGCACTTGCCCACAACATTGAAACACTGAATAAAATGGAGATGAGTCTCATCATAATGTAAAGATAAGGCACAAATGATCAGTAAAAAGGAGACTTATTAGTCTTTATGCCCTTCTACTTTAATGGCTTCTAGCTCTTTATCGATATAGTACAAGCCCATTCCTTCCATACCTATCAAATTGATCTTGTCAAGAATGTCGTTGAAAAGAGTCTCCTCTTCACGTTGCTCATCTACAAAAAATTGGATGAAGTTGTAGGTAGCGTAATCCTTGTCTTTAGAAGCCAATTCAGAAAGCTCGTGTACTGCTTTGGTAACTGCTTGTTCGCCCTTTAGGGAGGTGCTTACTACTTCGCAGATGTCTTTGAAGTCCGTTTTAGGTTTGTCTATTGCTGGTACTATTGCGTTACCTCCTACATCGTTTAGATAGGTGAATATCTTCATCATGTGGCCTCGCTCTTCGTCACTCTGACCATAAAAGAACTTGGCGCAACCATGCAGCGATTGTTGTTCGCACCAAGATGCCATAGATAGATAACGAAAGCTAGCTTCCGCTTCGTGAGCAACTTGTTCATTCAGGGCTTTTTCTAATTTCTTGGAGATCATAAGCTTTTCTTATTTGGTGCGAATTTACAAAGACAACGTGCAATCACCTTATCTGGTTTGATAAAACCACGATGAAGATGAAATTTAGAATTAGTCTAGATA
>CAYGTK010000003.1:19142-69359 GCA_964352775.1 uncultured Chitinophagaceae bacterium | reverse complement strand
GCATAATCAAACGATGACCATCACCACTTTTTCTGAAGCTAAGGCTGCGTGATAACTTCTCTAAATAACAAATTGCTCTTAAGGCAACTTCGCAAAAAGTTTAAAGGTGAGCTTACCGAGGAGATGGTGCCACTGCTATTAGCGGTGAACCAGACCTATAATTTTTACGAGGAAGATCGTAAACTGATAGAGCGTTCTATGGACATCAGCTCACGCGAATCGAGCGAGGCAAATGAGAAGCTAAGCAAAGAAAATGAGGCCCATAAAAAGATGATGGGCAAGCTGCAAAAGGCACTGCTTTCATCCAATAAAAAAGAGGGAGTTGATGTTACGCAATTAGACATTAATAGCTTGGTAGATGCCCTTATTGAGGCCCGTGATGCGGCAGAACATTCCGCGAAAATTAAGGAGCAGTTCTTAGGTAATATGAGTCATGAAATACGGACGCCAATGAACGGTGTTATCGGCATGACTAATTTATTGCTACAAACAGAATTGACCGACGAGCAACTAGAGTATATCAGTTCTATCAAATTTTCAGCAGACAATCTGTTGGTCATCATTAATGATATACTTGACCTTACTAAGATAGAATCGGGAAAAATAGAGCTAGACCCAACCCCTTTCAGTTTAGAAGAGGTAGTTAATGGAGTAATAAAAACCATTAAATATAAAACCGACGAAAAAGGCCTGAAGATCCGCCGATCGATAGATGCTGACCTACCAAATGTTGTAATAGGCGACCCTGTTCGGTACAATCAAGTACTATTGAATTTGGTGGGCAATGCCATCAAGTTTACAGAAGTGGGCGGTATTGAGATAAATATTTCGGTAGAAGAAGCCAATGATAATCACTTGATCATCTCTACAGAAATAAAAGATTCAGGCATTGGCATACTAGAAGGAAAGCTGGAGAAGATATTTGAAAGCTTTACCCAAGCTATGGCCAATACCACTAGGAAATATGGTGGTACGGGATTAGGATTGGCCATTTCAAAACAACTGGTAGAACTTCAAGAAGGCGAGTTTTTTGTAGAAAGTAAAATGGGAGAAGGCAGCTCGTTCCGATTTAGCCTACCCTTTGTAAAGTCGAATAGCCTGGTTAAACTTGGCAGAGAAGATAACCCCACAACAGGCAACGTTTTGCCAAGCGGCACAAAAGTTCTTTTGGTAGAAGACAACCCCATTAATGTAAAAGTGGCCACTAAGCTTTTGGGTAAATGGAATACGGAATTAGAAGTAGACCATGCCGAAAATGGTGAGGTGGCTTTAGAAATGTTACGTGAAAACGACTATTCGCTTATCCTTATGGACCTGCACATGCCCGTTATGGATGGCTACGAAGCCAGTAAAGCGATACGAAACGACCTTACCGCGCCAAAGTGTAATACACCTATAATAGCAGTAAGTGCATCTGCTTTTAAAAGTGATGAGCAAAAAGTTATGGATGCGGGCATGAACGGTTTCGTTTCTAAGCCATTCGTTCCGCAAGAGTTATTCCGCACAATGGTAGCTCAAGTAGAAAGAAAGAGGGCATAATAGCACTGCCAAACATTAAATAGTTAATAACCGAAAGCTCCTCACCGTAGGGGCTTTGCTATTTTTGTGTTATATGAAACAGGAATACGAGAAGTACACCGAAGAAGACCACAAAGTATGGTCGATACTATATGGACGCCAAATGGAAATATTGGCCAATAGAGCCTCTGATGCTTATTTGAAGGGCATTGAATTATCAGGTTTTGAAGCGGATAAAATACCTCGCTATTCAGAGGTGAATAAACGCCTTCGTGACTTGACGGGCTGGGAGATATATGAGGTGCCTGGGATTGTGGCTGATGATAAATTCTTTGAGCTGATGGCGAATAAGAAATTCCCTGCCACTACTTGGATACGAAAAATGGAGCAGCTTGATTACCTGCAAGAACCCGACATGTTCCACGATGTTTTTGGGCACGTGCCTTTATTAACCGACCAGCATTTTGTTGATTATCTGGAACAGATAAGTAAAATAGCCACTAAGCATATCAACGATAAATGGGCTGTGGAATTAATGAGCCGTATTTACTGGTTCACTGTGGAATTTGGCTTGATAAAAGAAGGAGACGACCATAAGATATATGGCGCAGGTATTCTTTCTTCCAGCGGAGAATCTATCTATTCTTTAGAGTCGGATATTCCTGAACGTTGGGATTACGATGTAGAAGAAATTTTCAATTCACAATTTGTAAAGGAGAAATTCCAAGTACAGTATTACATCATAAACAGCTACGAGCAGCTTTACAAAAGCGTACCACAGATAGAGGAAAAACTGGAGTTGGCTATTGCTTAATTACCCTGCTGGTAAATTGCTCATCGCCCGAAGAAAGGCGTAAAAAATAAACTCCTGACGGAATGTTTTCCTGAAGAGAAATATGCAAAATATCGGTAGCGGTTTCTATTTCAATAGATAGCTGCTGTCCGAAAGTATTAACAAGAACAGCCTTATCCACCTTGTTCCATTCATTAGGAATTGACACATGCAGTTCATCCTGAAATGGATTAGGATATAGGGCCAACTCATCGTTATAATTAGCCTCTCCCAAAGCAGTAAACAAGCATCCTGTAGTAGAAAAGTCTTTCAATATTGACCTGTCACTAGTGTCAAGCGGGCAAACAGAGCGCACTCCCCAAACATATTTTGAACAGCTATCTAGTTGGGTCAGTCGTTTATATTCTTGGAAACTAGCCACACCATTCCATACATCTTCTTCTAGGTCATTATACTCCACTAAATAAGCATCTGCATTTACCACTTCTGCCCAAGCCATATCTATCGACCGCTCTTCTTGAAACACTTCGTAGGTACTATCAGGAGCTAAGCAAGGTTCAACTTTTGTTCTCGATATTAAAATGCAGTAGTCTTCTACCTCCCCTAAAAATTGAGTGCCGCATGGCGCGGGTATCATATCATAAGCCATACTAACCCGCATACGAACGGGCCCTTGCGGAACGTGTTCAGGCACTATAAATCGTTCTGTAACAGAATTATTTCCTGAAGAGGCAACAGCTATTACTTGCTCATCTAAACCATAAAAATCACCATTGCCATCAAAGTCGATGTACACTGCAAAGCCAATATTTCTTGGAATGGAGTCAAAGCCAGGGCTAATGGTTATTGGATAACTAACGCCCTTGGTTAAAACAGTACTTGTTCCTGTAAAGTCACCATACCCACCATCGTTAGTGGTAGTATTAAATATGGAGCCTAGCACTACATTATCAATGTATTCATTGCTGCTATTTCCTCCGCTAGCGCAGTAGTTCTGTTGCGAACAGGTTAGCCCTTGAGCAACTGCTAAATGCGGTAAAACGAAAGCTAGTAAGAAGATACACACCTTGTTCATCATAGTCTACTTATCTGTTGTGGTTCCAAGAAGTAGTAGGTGCGAATAAGTGGAATTGGTAGCAATGTATAATTTATGTGGTAGAAGGTCAAGTATTATCAGGTATAGATGATTAATTTTAGGCTATGCAAAAAATAGGGGTTACCGCTTGCTTTAGATATGCCGATTTAAACAGAAATGTATTCGGACCCAAGATATTGACCTATATGGAGCGCGATATGTCGCGCTACCTGACTCGTGAAGGGGTATTGCCCATAATGATACCCGATGTAGAAGAGGAGTTGCTTTACCCTATTCTAGAACAGTTTGAAGGTTTTGTTTTTCAGGGTGGTGATGACCTTTCTCCCTTAACTTATGGGGAACAACCCCTACAGCCAGGTCGCTGGTTAGGCGATCCTCATCGCGATGCTTACGAGCTACGGATAATGAAGTACGCCGTTGAGAATAACAAGCCCATATTCGGTATCTGCAGAGGCTCACAATTGATGAACGCCTTTTTTGGAGGCACCTTGTATCAAGACACCGAAAGTCAAGTGAAGGGCATTGAAGGACACCGACACCCTACCTTATACGATCAAGTAAATCACCCTGTGGAATTAACTGCAGGTAAGTGGCTGGAAGAGATATATAGAGATGGCTTAGGCACTCATGTAAACTCCGTTCATCACCAAAGCCTTAAAGATCTGGGAGAAGGATTGGAGGTGTTAGCCACCGCCCCCGATGGTACTATTGAAGCCATTGGCTGGACGGGCGCACCTAACGGAAAAGTATTTGCTGTACAATGGCATCCTGAGTTCTTCTACAACTTTAGGGGCGAAGCCACCCTATTAGATGCCGAGGTGCTGTACGATCAATTTTTAGCACATTGTAAATAACATTCTACCTACAATAAAAATGAGCAAGAAGAATCAATTACTAGTTATTAACCCTGCCACCGAAGAGGTGATAGCTAAGCTAAAAGCAGACGACAGCAAAGCCATTAAAGCCAAGTATAAAGCTGCTAAAAATGCACAGAAAGCTTGGGCGAAAACTCCTATCAAAAAGCGTATTGCGGCTATAAGAAAGTTCTCGTCGTTGCTTACTAAGAACACTATGGAACTAGCGGCTATACTTACTAGCGAAATGGGCAAACCATTGGCCCAGGCTAAAGGAGAGATAAATGGAGCGAAAGGTAGAATTGATTTCTTTTTGAAGAACTCCGAGAAGACTTTGGCCGATGAGGTGGTATATAAGGATGAGAGCATAACAGAAAAGTTGGCTTACGAACCACTAGGCGTTATTGCCAATATTTCTGCTTGGAACTATCCCTACTTGGTAGGTGTGAACGTATTCATCCCAGCATTAATAGCGGGTAATGCAGTATTATACAAGCCATCTGAGATCACGAGCCTAACTGGGCAAAAAATAGCGGAACTACTTTGGGAGTCAGGTATTCCTGAAGATGTATTCCAATTGGTTTTAGGCGCTAAAAAAGCTGGTGAAGCCTTATTAAAATTGCCTTTAGATGGTTACTTCTTTACAGGTTCTTATGGAACAGGAAATTACATTTATCAAAAAGTAGCACCTAAAATGGTGCCTTGTCAACTAGAGCTTGGCGGTAAAGACCCGATGTATGTAACGGAGCACAATAGCGATATTACCAAAGTAGCAGTATCAGGGGTAGAGGGCGCATTTTATAACAACGGACAAAGTTGCTGTGCGGTAGAACGTATTTACGTACACGAGAAGATCTACGACGAATACATAACTGAATTTTTGAAAGAAGCAGAGAAAATGAAAGTTGGGGAAGGCACAGAACAAGATGCTTTTATCGGTCCACTTAGTCGTAAAGATCAAATGAAAGTGTTGAAGCGCCAAGTGAAGGACGCCACTAAAAAAGGCGCGAACCTCGTATTAGGTGGAACTGCGATGAAAGGCAAGGGCTACTTTTTTGAACCTACCGTACTCATCAATGTCAACCACAAAATGGAGGTGATGAAAGAAGAGAGCTTTGGGCCCATTATCGGCATCCAAAAAGTGAAAGATGATGAGGAAGCCATCAAGCTAATGAAGGATACGCAGTACGGATTAACCAGTGCCGTTTTTACTGAAGATCAAAAGCAAGCAGAACACATCCTCAGCCAAATGAATAGCGGAACAAGCTATTGGAACTGCTGCGATAGAGTAAGCGCCAACCTACCTTGGTCGGGCCGCGGGCATTCGGGTATAGGGTCTACCTTGTCGTTCTCTGGGATACGTGCCTTTACTCAGCCTAAAGGCTATCACTTGCGGAAGTAGTAAACTTTTGTGGGCAGCTGCCGTACTATGCCCTGTTATCGTTATTGATAATAGGTTTAGGAAATGTAACTTTGTATTGTGCAATTGAAAAGAGCAACATTTATGGATAAAGATACTCGCCAGAGCCTCGTGCTTTTGGGCTTAGTATTTACCGTGTTGCTTTTGTTCTTTCAAGCTCCTTACAATTCTTCTGACAAGGCAGATCTTTTTGCCAGCGAGGAAGTGGAAGAAGTAATAGAGGAAAGTGAAAACGAAGGTTCGCGCTTTCAATTTTCTGCCAAGCTAGATGCTGATTTCGGTAACATTTTAGCCGTTGTAGAGCATCCTGTTCAATGCATTCTTTCTGAGGTTACACTTAGAAAAGGTGAGCTACAATACGCTAGCAACCACACCCATTCCTACCTTCTCCATCACGAGTTGATTTTCTACGATAGAGCCTAGAAACTACCCTTTCGGGTATTTCTTAATTAGTCCATTGCACTAGTTTCTACTAGTCGGACTATAGGTCTATTACATCTTAGAATTTCAAACTCAATTTTCATGAAACATACTTCAAAGCCTAAGAATACGGCTACTGATCTTCAATTCATCAAGAACTTTCTTACGGACAGTCTTCGGGAAATAAACCCGATGAACAACATCCGTATGATAAAACGCGACGGTATTCGTGGCGATATTATGGCGGGTATTACGGTGGCAATTATCGCTTTACCACTAGCCCTTGCATTTGGGGTTGGCTCGGGCCTAGGCCCAATGGCGGGTATTTGGGGCGCCATTTGTGGTGGTATTTTCGGCGGGCTATTCGGAGGTTCTCGCTTAGGAGTAAGCGGGCCAACTGGACCGAAAATGGTACAGCTAGCTGCCTATTTAGCCATCTTCACAACAGCCACTGGCGACCCAGATATTATTGCAGCATTTACTATCATTTTCTTAAGTGGGGTTATTCTAGTAGTACTTTCCCTATTGCGGGTTGGGCGATTTATTTATTACACCCCTTACTCTGTTGTTGCGGGCTTTATGTGCGGCATCGGTGTCATTGTTATGTTACTGGAGTTCGATTCCTTTTTAGGTTTGCCTGCACCGCATTCGGTATCAGAGGCTATCACCTCAATTCCATACGCCATTACTCATATTAGCTATCAGGCATTAGCTGTTTCTGTGCCCACATTAGCTATTCTGTTTTTGTGGCCTTATGTTATTAAGCAGGTGCCGAAGTTGAGGATAGTGCCTTCACCTCTGGTTGCATTGGTATTGGGTACAAGCATTGCCAATGGCTTTGCTTTGAACATAGAATACATCGGCGATATACCTACGGGCTTACCAAGCCTATACATGCCCGACCTTAGTCGTTTCAGCGATTTCATTTGGCCAGCATTTACCCTTGCGGGATTAGCCATTTTCGATTCACTTTTAACCTGTGTAGTAGCCGATCAAATGACAGGCGACCGCCACAGTAGCGACCGTGAAACTTTCGGGCAAGGCATCGCCAATATGGCAGCAGGCCTAGTAGGTGGATTAACTACCGCAACTGCCACTATGCGTACTGTTGCTAATGTACAATCAGGTGGTCGTTCACCGTTGGCATCTATCACTCATGGTTTGGTTCTATTGGCGTTGGTATTAGGCTTAGGGCCATTGGCTTCAACTATTCCTATGGCAGCCTTAGCGGCTATACTTTTTAAAGTAGGTATCGATATTTTGGATTACCGCATTATCCCCGTGCTTCATCGTTTGCCATTAACCGATATGCTGGTGTTCTGGACGGTATTAGTTGTTACCGTAGTAGAAGACCTTCTAGTTGCTATGGCAGTAGGAATGGTGCTAGCCTTCTTCCGATTTGTGCAAGAGGTGAGTACCGCATACGAGCATAAAGTTGAATACGCATCAGAAGATGAAGACGTAATGATAACTGATGGAGCTGATGTGTCTTTCTCTAAAAAGCGGATAAAGATCTTAAAGCCTGAGGGGCCATTATTCTTTGGTTCTATTGATCCGTTACACCAGAGTTACCATCAAGCTAAGGAGCACGATGTGTTGGTTATCGACTTAAAAAGTGTTCCGCTAATGGATCTATCGGGCGCTTACGCTATAGAAGATCTTGTGGAAGAAGCCCGAAGTAACGGAGTAGAAGTGTTCATCAGCGGAGCTTCTGAAAAAGTGAGCAACGTGTTAGAGCGCGTAAAAGTGGTAGACAAAGTAGGTGAGAAACAGTTCTTCCGCTTTACCCACGATGCCGTGGCGCAAGCTCGCTCATTGGGAATTGCCGAACCAGCCTCTTTGTATTTATGATGTTCAGTAGAAAGCCCCTTTGTTTATCGGAGGGGCTTCTTTTAAAGAGCTATTTGTGTGGAATCAGAATTAACCGATGTGGTTTGTTCCCATATGTCCTCCTCTTTCAATGAATTGAAAATAGCTTTGGCTAACTCTCTGTATCCCTTGCCATTGTGGTGGTAGTCACCATCTAGGTAATACCCGTAAACTGTTTCTTCTGTCAGTCCTAGGCTATCCCTAAAATGAGGCATGGCATCAACTACTATTACCTTATTACGACTTCTAAATTCATCGATCAGTCTTTGAAAGTCTGATTCATATTCCAACATAAATATCTCGTTGAACATCGGGTGAAAAACCAGAGCTATGGGGATGTTAGATTGTTCTGATAATACCTCTAAAGCCTGCAGACCTTCATCCAGATCTTCTATAGCCTTTTCGCGTCTTTGCTCTCTTTCTGCATCAGGGATAAGCAGGTCGTCCATAGCTACCATTTTCCGTATCAACCACCTGAAACTGTAGCTCACAGCATATAGTCGTTCCCATTTCGGAGCATCAGTATATTGAGTGGTGCCATCAGGTAAAAACCGCTCTAATCCACCACGTAACATCACATCACCTTCATCAGAATAATTAATGGTCACCAATACTAGGTCAGGGTTATAGTTCAGCATTTCCGTTTTCAAGAAGATATACCCAAAAAGCGGATCACTTCCAGCTACTCCAGCGTTAATAGCCTCTACTTGTTTATCTGGAATTTCGTCATCCACTAAACCCTTAAATACATTCACCCAACTAGAATCTTCCGTAGTTCCCCAGCCTTCCGTAAAAGAATCACCAAAAGCAATTATGCGATAAGCGTTACTGTCTTTTTCTATGGCGGGGTCGGGGCCTGTAAGTCCAAGGGAATTGGTTTTTCGGGTCAAAACTGGTCGGTCAGGTCCATTGTTGGCGCTGTGCTCTTCATTTTTTCCCCAAATGTGCAGCCAGCCTTGCTCTTGCGTAACATACGGCGAGGCATAGTTTCCTTTCAAGCCATGCTCCGTATACGATGCATGGTGTCCATTTATGCGTAAAATAAGCTCAAATGCTATCAGGAAAAAAGTGATACTGAATGCCGCCACCCAAATTATCTGACGCTTATGTTTTCGCATTCCTATTAGCCCAATAAGCAAGTGGAGTAGAAAAAAAAAAGTGGTTACAAAAAACCCAAAGAAGCACGCCCATGTGTAAAAAGACACTAACTGCGGCTGAATGCTAATTGCCTGATACTCGAAATAGACCAGCACAATGAACAGCAAATGCAGCACAAAAAGAAATAGGGTGAACCTCTTACGCATGCTGGAAGTTACGCGATCATTTTGCTCCAACTAACTCGTTCGGATACAATTTGCTGCACTTTATCAATAGAAACACGCACCTGTTCCATAGTATCTCGCTCGCGAATGGTCACGGTATTGTCCTCTAAAGTCTGGTGATCAACGGTTACGCAGTATGGCGTACCTATAGCATCCATACGGCGGTAACGCTTACCTACCGTGTCTTTTTCTTCGTAGTAGCATTGCAGATCTAGCTTCAACGTATTCAGTATCTCACGAGCTTTTTCTGGAAGGCCATCTTTCTTTATCAATGGCAAAATAGCCACTTTAATAGGTGCCAAAGCTGGGGGCAGTTTCAATACCACACGGGTAGTTCCCTTTTCTTCGTTCACCACTTCTTCTTTATAAGCATTGCAAAGCACGGCCAAAATGGTGCGGTTCAAGCCAATAGAGGTCTCTATCACGTAAGGCACGTAGCTCTTATTCAACTCTGGATCGAAATACTGCAGCTTTTTACCACTCATTTCTTGGTGCTGGGTCAAGTCAAAATCAGTACGACTATGAATACCCTCTATCTCTTTGAAACCGAACGGATAATCAAATTCAATATCTACCGCAGCATCCGCATAGTGGGCAGGCTTAATATGGTCATGAAAACGAAGTACTTCTTCACCAAAACCTAAAGAACGGTGCCACTTCATACGGGCTTCCTTCCAGTATTCATAAGCTTCTTTTTGCTCCCCTGGGCGAACGAAATATTGCATCTCCATCTGCTCAAATTCGCGTGTACGGAAAATGAACTGGCGGGCTACTATCTCATTACGGAAAGCTTTACCAACCTGAGCGATACCAAATGGTATTTTCTGGCGACTGCTCTGCTGTACGTTCAAGAAATTCACAAAAATACCTTGTGCCGTTTCTGGGCGTAGATATATAGTATTGCTGTCTTCAGCTACCGAACCTACTTGCGTACCAAACATTAAGTTGAACTGACGAACATCCGTCCAATTCTTACTGCCTGTAGCTGGGTCGGCTATTCCTAATTCTTCTATCAAAGTCTTTAGTGCTACTAGATCACTCGCTTCCAAAGCAGCTTTCATCTTGCCTTCAATGTCATCTATCTTGGCTTGGTTACGCTGTACGTTGGGGTTGGTAGCACGAAACTGAGCTTCATCAAAATCTTCGCCAAAGCGTTTGATACCCTTGGCTACATCTTTCTCTATCTTTTGGCGATACTTCTCTATCACATCCTCTATCAATACATCAGCACGATAGCGCTTCTTCGAATCCTTGTTGTCTATCAATGGATCGTTAAAAGCATCTACGTGTCCACTAGCCTTCCAAGTTTTTGGGTGCATGAATATGGCTGCATCAATACCTACAATGTTTTCGTGCATTTGTACCATGCTTTTCCACCAGAAGTCTTGAATGTTATTTTTCAACTCGCTACCATAAGGGCCGTAGTCGTAAACAGCGCCAAGGCCATCATAAATTTCACTACTAGGGAATACGAATCCGTATTCTTTACAATGCGCAATTATTTTCTTGAAAAGGTCGTCTTGTTGTGCCATTCGGCAAAAATAGACAAAGCCCCTAAATAGATGTGCAGATCTGCGCCTTATTTGGTGGGTGCTTCAGGTATTTTTGAAATATGACCACTTGGAGATCCCTCTTCACGCAAGCACCATCGTTTGATGCGGCAGCCTTTGCTGTGGCCTTGGTAGTGGTATTACTGTTATCGCTGTTATTACAATGGTTCTATGTAAAATTTGGTAGGTCGCTATCTAACCGACAACGCTTAGCGCGTAGCTTCTTCCCATTGGCCCTTACTACAATGATCATTATTTCAGTGGTAAAATCATCGTTAGCCTTATCGCTGGGTTTGGTTGGGGCGCTCTCTATCATTCGCTTTCGCTCAGCCATTAAAGATCCTCAAGAGCTTGTTTACCTGTTCATCGCCGTGGCTATCGGTATTGGTGCTGGGGCAGGTGAAATTCTTCTCTTACTAATTGGTGTAGGCTTCTTTTTTGTAGCCTCGCTAATACTGCATTACACGCAAGGAAGCGGGCGAAAAGATGCCGAACACAGCTACAGCTTATCTATAAAAACCCATGCCGCTACCAAAGCTGTGGGTGAATTGGTTAGCCGAAACTATCCTGAGCATAAAATGAAAAGCATAGTAGATGGCGAGCTTAACACCTCGCTTACCTACGAAGTAATAAGTGCCGAAACCGATGCGCTTGAGCAACTCAAGCAGCAACTATATCAACTAGACCCCAAGGTGCAATTGGCCTTGGTAGAAAACCCCGATCTATCACTATGATGCGCTACGAACGGAAATATAAAGTGGAAGGGCTAGACCTTCATCAGATACAAGCAAGCATTGAAAAGCACCCAGCAGGGTTTACGATGCAATACCCAGATCGACAGGTGAACAACATCTATTTTGACGATATGGGCTTTAGCAGTATCCAGCTGCATGGCATGGGTAGCGGAGAGCGACGTAAATTCAGAGTAAGGTGGTATGGTGAGAGTAATGCTATACAGACACCCACCTTTGAAGTAAAAAGTAAACAAGATGAACTAAGTAAAAAGACACTTATACCTATTGATCATTTTGACCCATCTAGTTTTGTCAGCTTGCTACAATACCCTAAGCTGGCTTCACTAGGTTTTTTACAGCCAGGCTTATTCAACTGCTACAAGCGCAGCTACTACGTCTCCTTCGATGGCAAATTTCGCTTGACTATTGATAGGGAATTGGAATACCGACCGTTCGTAAAGGGTTTCGGTATTGGCGAAACTTGCCATAAAGAGACAGGCGCCATAATTGAACTAAAATACGACGAAGAGAACGACCCAGAATGGGGGCAGCTAGCTGGCCATTTCCCTTTCCGCCAAACAAAAAGTTCGAAGTATATGAATGGGATGATGATGATGAATGCTTAGGTAGAGGCTAAAAGTTAAACTCAAGATTTTGCTCAATACCTAGGTCACGCTGAGGCTCTCGAAGCGTGCGGTGCTGGGGAGGGTACTATGTTCATCGCTCGGCACACCACCCTTCGACTATTTCGCTACGCTGCATGCTCAGGGTGACGCTTGCGCTTTTTTTAGAATTACCACCCACACCCGTCATGCTGGACTTGTTTCAGTATCTGGCGCTTTATACTTTACGTTTTGCAAGTCATTCCTTTATCGGATTACCTACAATATAGGTGTCTATATCTATTCTGTTGAAGTTGTTTCAGCATCTGGCGCACCACACTTCATGTTCCGCACATCTTGCTTTCTTGAGAGTCTCTAAATATGTAATTCTGGTTTTTATTTTGGAAGAGATGCTTTTATGAGGGGTAAATTAAAATTATGATGTTTAAGTCATATTTTAGCTCTGATTATTAACATACATAGGAATGGATTTTATAATAGACACAAAAAGTAAAGTTGACCTTTCTACCAAGTTTTTGAGAATTAGCGTGAATGATAACTGGTGGCCAGATGAAATTGTAATTCTCCTTGATTTTATTAACAAAGTTTACAACTCCTCCTTGCTCCTAAATTCTCTTGATATGGAGAAAGGTTCCGAAGGCTTCCCCTACTATTTTTTAGGTAAGAAAGTGATAAAGGAGTCTAGTTTTAGCAAATCAATTGTCAATGCATTGCTAGAGGAGAGATTTATTTGGAATGGCGTTCAAGAGATTGACGTGTCCATGATTAATTTAATGGCAAAGCAATTTAGACCACAATATCAGCTTCAGCTTTTAAGAATAAACTATAATTCACCTGGATCTATTGATTTATTAGGGATTGGTAAAATAGTTGAGCAGGTCAAGGACTTATGGATAAAACTAAGGGAGCAGAATATTGAAAAACGTAAGTATAGAGATGGTAAATGGTTAAGAGACCTAACTCAAAAATTTGAACTTGAAAAACTCAAAAAATATGTTTCGGATGATGAATTGGAGAAACTAGAGAGAAAACTAGCTCTAAGTCCTCAGATGGAAGAGGCTCGTCAGAAAAGGATAGAAACAATAAAACAGACATTAAGCTTATCGAAGGAGTTAGGCATTCCTTTTAAGAAACTTATGCCATTGATTTCTGACCTAGATGCTGGATATGAGGCAATGAATATGTTTCTCGAGCTAGACAAGCTAGAAGAAATAACAATAATTACAGATGAAGATGAACAAGAAAAATTGACCAAGGGACAATAAATATCCCTTGGATCCAAACAAAAAAGAGGAACACCAAACGGCATTCCTCTTTCTAAATTATTCTAGTAAAGCGTATTAAGCCTCCGCAGGAACTTCTGCTGCCACTTCTTCCACTACCTTTTCAGGGTGTAGAATAGCGTGAATTTTGGCTTTTATCTTGCCTTCTAATTCGTCTGCTAGTTCGGGGTTGTCTTGTAGCAGTTCTTTTACTGCTTCGCGACCTTGACCTAACTTGGTGCCGTCGTAACTATACCACGAGCCACTTTTTTGTACCACATCGTGTTCTACGCCTATGTCAACTATCTCTCCTGCTTTGGAGATGCCTTTGCCGTACATAATGTCGAACTCGGCTATGCGGAAAGGCGGTGCCATTTTGTTTTTCACCACTTTCACCTTGGTGCGGTTACCCACTACTTGGTCTTTGTCTTTTATCTGCCCAATACGGCGGATGTCTAAACGAACTGATGAGTAGAATTTCAAAGCATTACCACCTGTAGTGGTTTCAGGGTTACCGAACATCACCCCGATCTTCTCACGAAGCTGGTTAATGAAGATGCAGATACATCCCGATTTGTTGATGGAACCCGTCAATTTACGTAGGGCTTGCGACATCAAACGAGCTTGCAATCCCATTTTGCTATCACCCATTTCGCCTTCTAACTCACCACGCGGCACTAGTGCTGCTACGGAGTCAATTACTACTATGTCTAAAGCACCAGAGCGTATCAAGTGCTCGGCAATGTCCAAAGCTTGCTCTCCACAATCGGGCTGACTGATCAACAAATTCTCTACATCTACCCCAAGAGCTTGGGCATATCCTTTATCAAAAGCATGCTCTGCATCAATAATAGCGGCAATGCCACCTTTCTTTTGTGCTTGTGCAATGGCGTGTATAGCCAAAGTGGTTTTACCTGATGATTCAGGTCCATATATTTCTACTATACGCCCAGTAGGCAATCCACCAATTCCCAAAGCCACATCAAGGCTAAGGCTTCCCGTTGGGATAACTTCGGCATCTACTACCACGTTATCTCCCAATTTCATAATGGTCCCTTTTCCGTAGGTCTTTTCTAGTTTATCTACGGTAAGCTGTAGGGCTTTTAATTTTTCTTTGTTCGCGTCTGCCATGGCGTGGGTATTTTATTACAAGTTACTGCTTAAAAAAATGTGCTCCAATGCGGGAAATAAAAAAAGCGTTCCCGGTTTGGAAACGCTAATCTAAATATTTTAGCTAAATAATACTAAAAAGTTTAGCAAAATAGTTGTTTAATTAATTTTTGACTGGTTAAACGACTACTTGTTTGATATGATTCCGTTTAGTATGCCTTCGACACTAACATCTAGCTTCGTTGTTCTTCTTCCTTTTTCCTTGATGAAAAACGAAGCCAAAAGATCAAGCTAAAAAAATGCGCTTGGCTGCAAGGGCCTCGGCTGCGCTTTTTAGCGGGCCACGCTCCTATATAATGTAGTGACTGTCGCTAAAAGTGATCAGCAAATAGTTTCTAGAGGCTTGTTCATTTCACTGTACATCATTATCAACTCAATTGATGACTGACTTGGTGCAAGTGGTTTTTCACCGTCCAACAGGTCTTTACCCATTTTTAGCAATTGATAATCTTCGTACAAAGCATAGTTAGTGGCTAGTGAGCCGTCCAATGCTTGTTCCTCAGTGGGCTCTAGTTCGCCGTAAAGCTTCTTGAGCAAAAGTTCGTCTTGTGTAAAAGTGTATTTCATACCGTGGTTTTATGTGGTGAACAAATAAATTAGAGTGCTCTGAATTAAAAAACCGTATACAAAACGGGATGATTATCCTATTTAGTATACGGTAGTGTAATTTTTTTTGGACGAAAATTGAGAAGTGCTTCAAATGCCAGTATTTATAGGGCTATTTGATTCTCTTCAACTAACTTCCTCATATTGATCAAAGCGTAGCGCATACGGCCTAGGGCAGTATTTATACTTACACCCGTCAATTCTGCTATTTCTTTAAAGCTCATTCCGCTATAGTGGCGCAGGATAACTACCTCGCGCTGCTCTTTAGGTAAGGCATTTACCAGGCGGCGTACTTTATTATGTGTTTCGGTACGAGTAATGCGGTCTTCCACATTCTCATCCGTCATTTGGATAACGTCGAATATATCGAACTCTTCCGATCCATGAACGTGTGGGTTTCTTTTTGAACGACGGAAATGATCTACACATAAGTTATAGGCAATACGTGCAGCCCATGGTCCAAATTTACCTTCATCAGTATATCGTCCGCCGCGAAGCGTTTTGATGATCTTTATAAAGGTGTCTTGGAAAATGTCTTCCGCTTGATTGCGATCGCGCACGAACATCATGATCTGTGTAAAGATCTTTTCTTTGTGGCGCTCAATAAGCGTTTCCAATGCTGCGTCTTGGCCGTCAATGTACAGCCGTACCAGTTTCTTGTCTGTAAGTTCCGAATAGTTCATAACAATAGATCTTTTAGGTTCGTCCAATAATCGTTTGAATGCACTAACTTTGGAACAAGAACGATGCCAAAAGTGTTAAACTCCCATTTGGCAAGGGTTTCAAAGCCCTGTTCTAAAACTGTACAGTCTATTGTTCTAAAAAAGATACAGGCACTGTACACTAAATTTGCATTATGAGCATCGCTACCGAGAAGACCGAAATGGACGACATTCTAGAGAAGGACCCTAAGCAGTACATTATCATAAAGGGTGCCAGAGTACACAACCTACAGAACGTGAATGTGGCCATTCCACGTAATCAGTTGGTGGTGGTATCGGGGGTGTCGGGTTCAGGCAAGTCGTCGCTCACTATGAATACCCTGTATGCTGAAGGGCAGCGCAGGTATGTAGAAAGCTTATCATCGTATGCCCGCCAGTTCTTGAACAGGATGGACAAGCCCGATGTAGACTATATAAAAGGCATAAGCCCAGCCATTGCCATTGAGCAGAAGGTAACCACCCGAACCAGCAGAAGTACGGTAGGTTCACTAACGGAGATATACGATTACTTACGTTTATTATATGCCCGCATTGGTAAAACCTACTCCCCCGTTAGTGGTCAGCAAGTGCGCAAGCACGAGGTGACCGATGTGGTGAACTACTTTTTGGCTTTAGAAGAAGGAACCCGTGTGCAGGTGCTTACTCCATTAATAAAGCGCGAGGGCATCAAAATAGATAAGTTGCTACAACTGCTGAAGCAGAACGGCTTTGCCCGACTGTTTTGGAAAGACGAAGTGCTGAAGATAGACGAGGTACTAGAGAACAAGCCCATGCTGCGCAAGCTAGACAAGGCTACGGATGCAGAATTATTGATAGATCGCCTGAAAGTAGACGGTTCTGAAGAGACCCGCTCACGAATAGCTGATTCTACCCAAATAGCCTTTTTTGAAGGTAAGGGTAGATGTACGTTGGCTGTCGAGGGTGGCGAGCGTATTACTTTTTCTAGCTTGTTCGAGTTAGATGGTATGCGCTTTGACGAGCCTAACCCGCACTTCTTCAATTTCAACAGTCCATTCGGGGCATGTAAAAAGTGTGAAGGCTTCGGTACTATAATAGGTATTGACGACGACTTGGTGATTCCAGATAAAAGTATGTCCGTTTACGAAGGGGCCGTTGCGCCTTGGCGGGGCGAGAAGATGAAGATATGGCTGGAAAAGCTGACCCGCAATGCGATAAAGTTCGATTTCCCTATTCACCGTTCTTATAAGTACCTGACCCAAGAAGAGAAAGACCTACTGTGGACAGGCAACAAATACTTTGATGGGCTGAACGACTTCTTTAAATACTTGGAAAGTAACGCCTATAAAATTCAGTATCGTGTGCTGCTATCGCGCTATCGTGGGCGTACCTCTTGTGATGAATGTAAGGGTTCTCGCTTACGGAAGGATAGCAACTATGTAAAAGTAGCAGGCAAGTCTATATCCGAACTGGTATTAATACCTGTTTCAGAAGTAAAAGAATTTTTTGAAAACCTTGAACTAGATGCGCACGATACCCAAATAGCTCGTCGCATATTGGTAGAGATAAATACCCGACTAGAGTTGATGTACCGTGTAGGGCTAACTTACCTTGCGCTTAATCGCTTATCGAGCACCTTATCTGGTGGAGAGACCCAACGCATTAACTTAACAAGAACCCTTGGTAGCAACCTGACCGACTCTTTATATATACTAGATGAGCCTAGCGTAGGATTACACCCTAGAGATACTGGCCGATTACTGACCGTATTAGAATCTCTCCGCGATTTGGGTAACACTGTAGTGGTGGTAGAACACGAAGAAGAAGTAATTCGCGCAGCCGATCACTTGGTAGATATGGGTCCATTGGCAGGCCACTTGGGTGGTCATGTTATTTTTCAGGGGCCTATAGCCGATGCTTATGTGTCCAAAGAAAGCCTTACGGCGAAATACCTTCGGGAAGAATTAACGGTAGAAGTACCTAAACAGCGAAGAAAGGCCCTGCATAAAATTGAGATAACGGGTGCTAGTCAGCACAACTTGAAAGACGTGAGCGCCACCTTCCCACTGAATACCTTAACTGTGGTTACGGGCGTATCAGGATCAGGGAAAACCACGCTGGTGAAAAAGATATTGTACCCAGCATTAAGTCGTCACCTGAACAACATGGGCGATAAACCAGGAAGCTTTGAAGAACTACTGGGCGATATAGACCAACTGACTCAAGTGGAAATGATAGACCAGAACCCTATTGGCAAATCATCGCGAAGCAATCCTGTTACCTACATTAAGGCTTACGATACAATCCGTGAGCTGTATGCCGATCAACAAGCTTCTAAAATAAATGGCTTTAAAACGAAGCACTTCTCATTCAATGTAGATGGTGGACGCTGCGAAACCTGCCAAGGCGAGGGGGAAACTATTGTAGAAATGCAGTTTTTAGCTGATGTGCACTTGGTATGCGAAACCTGCCAAGGCAGTCGATTTAAGGATGAAGTACTAGATGTGAAATACGACGGCAAACACATTTTCGATGTACTGGAAATGACCGTAGAAGAAGCCATCGAGTTCTTTGCCGATGAAAAGAAAATAGCCAACAGCTTACAGCCACTAGCAGATGTAGGTTTGGGCTACATTAAGCTGGGGCAAAGCAGCAGTACCCTATCAGGTGGTGAGGCACAGCGGGTAAAACTGGCCTCGTACCTAGGTAAAGGCAAAAGCACGGGCCACGTATTGTTCGTGTTCGATGAGCCTACCACAGGCCTCCACTTTCACGACATTAGTAAGCTCTTGAAGTCGTTCAACGCCTTGATAGAAAAGGGCCACAGCGTAGTGGTAATAGAGCACAATATGGAAGTTATAAAAAGTGCTGACTGGGCAATAGACCTTGGCCCTGAAGGTGGTAAAGATGGTGGTCACCTCATCTTTCAAGGTACACCCGAAGCACTTGCAGAAGTAGAGAACAGTTACACGGGGCAATACCTGAAAGACAAGTTGTAATGAGCAAAAAGTGGGGCATAGTAGTTATGGTAATTGGTGGGGTGTTCACCCTGCTGTTTCTCGTCACCCTGCTGTTACCTAATGAGTATAGGGTGGTGCGCACCATTAAAACCGATGCTGCACCCGAACAAGTAGCGGCTATTGTTCAAGATATTAGTACTTGGCAAAACTGGTCGCCCTGGAAATTTTCTACCGACCAAGCCGATATAACCATAACAGGTGAAGCAGGCCTGCCCGACCAGACCTATAGCTGGAAAGGACAAGAAACAGGATCGGGCACAGTAAAGATGTTCCGTATAGAACCAGCAGGCGGAGTAAAGTACACCATGCAAGCCGCTAATAGCGGACTACTGATAAACGGTGAAATAAAGCTGGAATACCTACAAAACGGCGGTACTAAAGTATTCTCCATCATTGAGGGCGACCTGGGCAACAACCCCCTCTTACGCATCTACGGGTTTTTTATTGATAAGAGCTTTGGACCTGAGTTGGAGGGGAGTTTGAGGGGGCTAATTAGCCAATTATCCAATTAGTGAATGCGCTAATTTGGCATAAACACTGACTTCTTGTTTAGAGACGATTAGGACTCTTTTGGTAAAAAGGTTTTTGCAATAACCTGCATATACTCAGAGACACTGCTGCCAACAAAAGCGGTGGTCCATTGTAAATCACCATTATATACCAACCAACAAATAAGGATAAGCCACATCAGTTTTATAGTGAATGGAAGTATAGGATGCAAAGCCTTAACGAGCTCAATTAAGAGCTTACGACATTCTAACCAATATATCTGTTCTTGGTCTAAGGGATTCCTAATAGTATAGTCATGGTCCTTGTCAGCTAAAACATTCTTCTTTTCTACCTCTTTATTCAGTTTCACAATTTCGTTACGCAAAACCTTGTTCTCTTTTCTAATTCCTTTATGCTTGCCTTTTGCCATACAACAAAGGTCTCTTCCGGGACGGTTATCGTAGTTTTTTGTCTCTAAAGCCATGAACGGAAGGCCTTAGCTTTAGGAAGATTATTAAAGGACTTAGATTGGAAGTGGCTTATAACCCTTTATGAATAAGGGTTATAGCCTTTTTCACTGCTTCCGTATAAAACATGTCCTTCTGAATTCATTTCAGAATCTGACGAAAGAAAGATGTGTGGAACGTAAGTGTGCTACGCCAGATACTGGATCAAGTCCAGCACAACATTTTATAGTCGGTTTTAGGAGTAAGGTCAGCTTGTAACTACTAAAGCATTTACGCTCATTTCCTCCCATTTCCACTTTTAGATATCTATAATAGCCCATGATAATCATCAACTTATACATAAGGATATCGGACAAATGGTGGAAAGCCCCGTGAATAGGGCGTTTCAGAATTCACCTAACCCGCCAAAACTCGGCCTGAAAGCCTTGCTATCAGCGGGTTCATTTTTGGTACTGCACCGCAGCGGTACTATTTTTGCTATAAAGGTTTCATAATTATTTAGTTACATGTAATAGTGCTCGCTCAGCAAGGCCTTCCTGCCGCTAACCACCCATAATAATACCCTCGCAATTACCGATATTTAGGGAATGAGAATTTGGTGGGCAGTAATGCTGGTATTTTTGGTAAGCAATAGTTTTGCTCTAAACGATAATTCGCCTTGCGTGGCGGGGCAGCAGTTCCGTATAGTTATATTGGGAAGTAGCACGGCGGCGGGTACTGGCCCATCGGTTAGCGATAGTGCTTGGGTGAACAGGTATCGTAACTATGTGCAAGCCATTAACCCAAATAACGAGGTGATAAATTTGGCCCGTGGCGGCTATACTACCTACCACCTGATGCCCACTAACTGGACGCAACCTAGCGGTAGGCCAGCACCTGATGTTGCCAGAAACATTACAGAGGCCTTAACCCTAAACCCCGATGCCATTATAGTTAACATGCCCAGCAACGATGCCAGCAATAATTTTGGCACCGCCGAACAGCTATTCAATTTCGATTCATTATTCAGTATGGCCAATAACAATGGAGTGGCCATGTGGATATGTACTACGCAGCCCAAAACCAACCACAACAACTCACAAAAAGTTATTCAAGTAGCCGTACGAGATTCCATTTTACAGCGCTATGGGCAGTTCGCTATCGATTTTTGGACGGAGATAGCCGACTCAAATAATAGCATAAAACCTATTTATGATGCCGACGGTACGCACCTGAACGATGCTGGCCACCGTATATTGGTGAACCGTGTTATCGGTGAGCAGATATTGGGTAACCTATACCAAGCAACCGCCACAGTAGATGTAGGCGCTAGCCAAATAATAGGTTTAGAGGCTATTTCTTGTGGAGATGAACTGTCGGCCGTTCAAATGGAAGTTACAGCTTATGGTCAGCCCCCATCGGGTGGTGTGCTGTGCTATCTAAAGGTGGAAAATATTGATGCCAATACTAGCTTTACTTATGCTGACACAGCCTACTTAGCTGCTACCTGCGAGCAAGACACGGTGCTATTCAATATTGACCTATCAGAAACGGGGAATTATAAACTGACGGCATTTACTAGCCACTTACTTGATACTATTTATCAGAATGACAGCCTAAGCACTACCCGTTTTTTTTTGGGTGTGCCAGAACTGACTACCGCAGGTGATACAGGTTGTATAGGCGATGCCCTTGCCTTAACTGCACAAAGCAATGGGCCAGATAGAATTTCATGGCGCGATATATTTTCTGCTGTGGTAGATACTACAGATAGCTACACTACGCCACCGTTGCTTAATTCAGAGTTTTATTTTGTGGAGGCCGTTCGGCCCGATGTATTATTGAACGATGAGCTTTCTACGGACTTGACCACCTCTACTGATTGGTTCGGCGTAATGGTAGATTTAGTAGCCAAGGAAGATATAGTGTTCGATAGCCTTAGCTTTAAAGTAGCCAGTTCGGGCATTCAGCCTATTGGCATCTATACCAAAACGGGGAGTTACAAGGGCAGCGAGCAAGATTCTTCAGCTTGGGCATTGTGGGTTAGTGAAACCTTTACCCTATCATCGAGCGATACTTTAGTGAACATTGGTGGATCGCCTATTGATCTATCTGCTGGCGATACCTTGGGCATCTATATTAATATGCTAAACCCCAATGCGCGATTGTGGTACCTGAACAATGGCAACGAGACCACCGAGGCTAATACCGGCATCGCCATACTTCCAGCAACAGGAGTGCCGAACGACTTGAGCCAAACCTACTACCCCAGAGTATTTAGAGGAAGTATGCACTACCGCAAAAGCACCAATACTAATGGAAGTTGCAGAAGCCCCGTACAGCGCGTTGTGGCTCTTATAGACACTATACAGCTAGAATTGGGTACAGACACCACCATCACCGAATTGGAGAGCTTAGAGCTGTCTGTCAGTTTGCCTGGTCAGGTTCAATGGTCTACGGGTGAAAGTTCAAGTACTATAGTGTTAGATACTTTGAATGGATTGCAATTGGGACAGAATCTCATTTCTGCGGAGCTGACCTCTTTATTCGGCTGTGTATCTACCGATAGCCTATTGGTTTTTGTAGAAGAAGTAATGGATAGTTTGCCGAATAGGATTTACGAACTAAACCTAAGTTCATTCCGTCTTTATCCCAATCCTTGTAACGATCTCTGCTTTCTAGAAAGTGATGAGATAATAGAAGAAGTACGGATTTGGAGTTTGGATGGGGGAGAGGTTTATGCTGAAACTGGTAGCTTGAAAAAGCTTCAACTAGATCTATTGCAATTGAAGTGTGGGGTTTATGTAATAAAGATAATAACCGCTAAGGGTATTGCTATTAGAAAGTTGGTAGTGGAATAGTTGGCTATTAATTCACCCATAGTTTTCCTTTAGCTATTGTGTGCTTACCTTCTAATAACATATAGTAGTAAAGCCCTGAACCCAATTGAGATGCATCCAGTTCATAACTATTGCCTTGGATGTCGTCAGTCCGTAAATATTCCACTCCCATCATATCAAATAATCGAATGCTGGCATTCTTTAGGTTTTCGTCCCAAGTAATGGTTATCCAATGTTGGGCAGGGTTGGGATACGCTTTTAGTTTGCTACTAACTTCCTTTAGCATGATCGAAATGGCCAAGCTAGGTACTTCTGAAATTCCTAAAGAATCGAAAACGACAGATAATTCCCCAGACACAGGCTGGGCTACCTGAGCTATTTTAATGGTGACATACCTACCAACTTCTTTTGTTTCCGCTTTTCTAGGGGTACCAGAAATAAGAAAGGAACCGCAGCTTGAGTCGCTAAATAGTCCTGCTTGAACGCAAGGCCTGATATCGCTGGAAAGCCCAGTGGGTAGGTTTGTGATAGAATCTAATCGAAACCATTCGATGGTGATAGAAGAAGGAATATTGCTTGGCGCAACATCCCAGCAGCTATATACTCCACCGTATTCAAAACTACTACCTACACTTAATTCAATGGTGGTATCTACAAAAACCGTAGAGTCGCCAGTAAGGTCGCATTGTGAATAGCTAGGCTTCCCTAGAATTAGGGATAGTAATGTGACTATGAAATACTTCATGCAAATAGTTGGTATACTATTAATGCGTGAATGAAAACTTTATTGTATCACCACTTGAAGAACTGGGAATGACTCGGCAGTATAATCCGAGTCTGACTTCTGTGTTCTAACTTCTATTATCTGCTACGCCAATCCACCCTCTTTCAGCTTCTCCGCATTCTCGGCTACTTGTAGTGCCTTGATAATATCGCCGATGTTGCCGTTCATTACGTCGCCAAGGTTATACATGGTCAGGTTGATGCGGTGGTCGGTCATGCGACCTTGGGGGTAGTTGTAAGTACGAATTTTTGCGGAGCGGTCTCCTGTAGAAACTAAAGACTTCCTTTTTTCTGCTATCCCTGCGTTGTGTTCCGACAGGGCGCGCTCGTAGAGACGGGTACGTAGCATTTTCATGGCTGTTTCGCGGTTTTTTAACTGCGAACGTTCTTGCTGACATTCTACCACAATACCACTTGGTAAGTGGGTAAAGCGCACCGCCGATTCTGTCTTGTTTACGTGCTGACCACCTGCACCACTCGCTCGGTAAGTATCTACTTTAATATCAGACATCTTCACCTCTATATCCACATCTTCCGCTTCAGGAAGTACGGCGACTGAAGCCGCTGAAGTATGCACCCTGCCTTGTGATTCTGTTGCTGGAACACGTTGCACACGGTGTACGCCGCTTTCATATTTCATGAAGCCGTAAGCGCCCTCGCCCGTTATTTCTACTACTATCTCTTTAAACCCACCCGATGTACCTTCCGTCAGATTCATGGTTTCGTATTTCCAACCTTCCTTGTCTAAATAGTAAGTGTACATGCGATACAGGTCGCCAACAAATATACTGGCCTCATCACCACCTGTTCCTGCACGTATTTCCAGTATGCAGTTCTTATCGTCTTCGGGGTCTTTTGGTATTAGAAGTATGCGGATCTCTTCTTCCATCTCCTCCTTGCGGGGAACTAGTTCATCCAGCTCCATCTTCACCATGTCGCGCATTTCATCGTCCTTCTCATTGGCAAGAAGTTCTTTGTTGTTGGCGATGTTACTCACTACGTCTTTATACTCTTGGTAGGCTTCTACTAACTTTCCAAGGTCTTTATACTCCTTGCTTAGCTTTAAAAAGCGTGGCATATCGCTCACTACATTGGGGTCACCAAGTAGCCGTTCCACTTCTTGCGAACGAAAAAATAGTTGTTCTAATTTACCTAAAAGATCCATAGAGAATTGTGCTGAAATGTACTGCTAGTAAGCGTACAAAGCTAACCCATTTTTGTGTAAGACGTAGAGCATCCCCTGCTGTATATGAGCATCAATAATAGGGCTGTCGGAGATGGGAAGTGCTATTTCTTGGGTTTTCAAGGTTAACAGGTCGTATGTATATAGTTTACCTTCTTGAAAATAAACCAGCTTCTGTCCGAATTTTTGAAAATCGACCAGTCCCATAATAGGTATGGTCTTCACATAGGTGCCGAATAAGTCGAAAATGAATATGCCCTTCTCAGGGTCGTTCACGTACAAGTAGTTGTCGCGCTGCAGCATGAAATTAGGCGAGAGTATAGTGCCTAACTGCATCGATAAGTCTTCACTTTTTACAATTACTCGTAAGTCGTCATTCAATTTTTTTAATCGAAATTCTACCGCGTCGTATACCCATATATTATTGTCTTGCGAACTACTGATGGCTTCAATGGGGTTGAAACCACGCTCGAATAATGGCATCCGCACCTTTTCGGTCATTGTTCTATCCAGTATAACTACGGTGGCATATCCCTCGAAAAATAGCAGCACTCGCAATGGGTTGGTAGCATCTAGCACACTTATATCACCAAACACATTGATGTCGTAGTACTTACTTATCTCGCCTTTATTATCAATTTTCAGGGCTTGGTTCTTTCCGTTCACTACATAGCAAAAGCCGAAGCGGTCGGTGGTCATGTACACACCTTTAAGCGGTACTTTCTTTATCAGCTTGTATTCGTTCTGTGCAAATGCAGCAATAAAACTACCCAGCAACAGAAGACCTATAAGGCTAACCCTTGTAATACTTAAGTTCCAGCGATGCGCCATTAAATACTGCATATGTGTTGTAATGTAACCAATCTCCAAGGTTTATATAGCGGCTATTTCCTTTAAGCTCTAGGTCGAGCGGTAAATGGCGATGACCAAATACAAAATAGTCGAACTGCTCGGTCTCCAACTTGCGTTGGCAATACTGATACAGCCATTCCTTTTCTGCTCCTTCAAATTTCTCCAACTGTTCGCCACCACCATATCTACTTCTCCTAGAAAAGTATGAAGCAAGTCTTATGCCAATATCTGGATGCAACTGGCGAAACAGCCATTGGCAGGTCGGGTTTCGGAATATTTTTTTCATCCGCTTATAGCCTTTGTCGTTTGGTCCTAGCCCATCACCATGACCTACCAGTACCTTCTTATCACCTAAAGTGATAGTAATAGGCTCATCGTAAACAGGAATATCTAGCTCTTCTTGGAAGTAACCGTTCATCCACAAGTCGTGATTACCAGTAAAGAAATGAATAGGTAGACCTTTATCCCGAAGCTCTGCTAGTTTACCTAGTACACGCACAAAGCCTTTAGGCACGGCATATTTGTACTCTATCCAAGCATCAAATAGGTCGCCTACTATGTAGAGTTCTTTAGCGTTGTGTTCTATTTCAGTTAGAAATTTTAGCAATAGCCGTTCCCTATCGTGACTAGCTTTTAAACTAGGCACGCCCAAGTGTACATCCGAAATAAAGTAAGTGTGTGTTCTGTTGCTCACGCCGTAAAAATAAAAAAAGCCGCTACCCTAAAAGGATAACGGCTTTTTAGTCTATTTATCGTGCTAATTACGAAGGAGTATCGGTCACCTCATCTGGCTTGGTAGACTCTTCTGAAGCTTTTACCTCTTCACCCGTTCCATTTTCGCCGTTAGAATGCCCATTAGAGCTGCTAAGTGCTGCGTCTATTGGGTTGTTCATGTCTTCAGCAAATGGTCGTTTACCTACTAGGCGCTCCAAGTCATCCTTAAATATCACTTCTTTCTCCAAAAGCTCGTTGGCAACAATATTTAGTTGATCGCGCTTGTCGTGCAATAAGGCAATTGCTCTTTGGTATTGGCCCTCTATCATCTTACGCACCTCGCTATCTATCAACTGACCTGTTTCTTCTGAGTAAGGCTTGGTGAAATTGTTTTGGTTGTTCATATCGTAGAACGATACATTACCCACCTTTTCGTTCAAGCCATATATGGTAACCATGCCATAAGCCATTTTGGTTACGCTATCCAAGTCGCTCTGTGCACCAGTACTTATCTTATCAAAAATGATCTTCTCAGCAGCGCGACCACCTAGGGCCATACACATTCTGTCAAGCAACTCTTCCGTACGGGTCAAGTTCTTTTCTTTAGGAAGATACTGGGCGTAGCCCATTGCCATTCCACGCGGAACGATGGTAACCTTTACCAATGGATCAACATGTTCTAAGAACCAACCACAAATGGCGTGACCTGCCTCATGGTATGCAATAGCTTTTTTCTCCTCTGGGGTAATAAGCTTGTTCTTTTTCTCCAACCCACCAATAACGCGGTCAATAGCATCTTGGAAATCTTGCATGTCCACCGCTTTCTTATCGCGACGTGCAGCTATCAAAGCCGCTTCATTACAAAGGTTAGCTAATTCAGCTCCAGCAAAACCTGGAGTTTGGGTAGCCAATTTCTTAGCACTAATATCTGGTGCAACCTTAATGGGTTTCAAGTGAACTTTTAATATCTGCTCACGACCAACAATATCTGGCTTATCAATAGAGATCTGTCTGTCGAAACGCCCTGGACGAAGCAATGCGCTATCTAATACATCAGGGCGGTTTGTTGCTGCAATGATGATAACACCACTATCGCCACCAAAACCATCCATTTCAACCAACAACTGGTTCAAGGTGTTTTCTCGCTCATCGTTTCCTTGCATTACATTTCTTCCACGGGCACGGCCAATGGCATCTATCTCGTCAATAAAGATGATACACGGTGCTTTCTCACGGGCTTGCTTAAATAGGTCTCGCACCCGTGATGCACCAACCCCAACGAACATCTCCACAAAATCAGAACCTGAGATAGAGAAGAAAGGTACCTTTGCTTCACCAGCAACGGCCTTTGCCATCAAAGTTTTACCTGTTCCCGGAGGGCCTACTAATAAGACTCCTTTCGGTATTTTACCACCTAAAGCGGTGTATTTCTTAGGATTTTTTAAGAAGTCTACCACTTCCATAACCTCTTCCTTGGCTTCATCCAATCCAGCAACATCTTTAAAGGTAGTGGTCACTTTATCTTGGTCGAATAATAATGCTTTTGACTTACCGATGTTGAATATCTGCCCACCTGGGCCACCACCACCGCCGCCTACTCGGCGCATGATCAACACCCATAACCCAATGAACAGGGCTACTAATACCAGCCAGCCTATTATCTCTTTATACCAGTATGAACGGGTCTCCGTTTCATAAGCAGGTTGGTCACCGTACGACAAGCCTTGTTCTTTATAAATAGCATCCAATCGCTTTTCGAAGTTCTCAATTGAGCTTACTTCAAATTCGTATTGATGCTTACCTTGAACAGTACTGTTAAACCCTTCTTCTAAGTCCTTATACTTATCCTTACCTAAGGCATCATCCTTAATGTACACCTCAACTTGGCGGTTATTGATCACCGCCACCTTTTCTACGTCGCCTTCTTTCAGCATTACGTAAAACTCGTTTTGGCCTATTTGTTTTTTACCACCACCTAGGCTGAACAGCTGAAGGCCAATGATAACTAATGCCACAATACCATAGATCCAATAATAATTGAACTTTGGTTTTTTAGGCATCGGGAATTTTCCCTGGGGTTTATTTTGCTCTTGACTCATTTCATTCTTGTATTACACATCGTGGTTTGTTCGTACGGCATCGCTCCAAAGATCTTCTAGTTGATAGAAGTCTCGGCTATCTTTCAGAAATACGTGGACCACGACATCCACATAATCTAATAATACCCATTCGCAGTTTTTAAAGCCCGACTTATTCCAAGGGCGATCGTTCAGTTTATCCTTTACTTCATCCACAATGTGCTCGGCAATAGAATTCACCTGCGTAGTTGCAGTGGCATGACAGATAACGAAATGGTCGGCTACAGCGTCTTGAATTCCAGTTAGGTCAAGACTGACAATATCCTCTGCTTTGCGGTCGCTCATGGCTTCTACAATTGCAGCAGTCAGTTCGTTTTTCTTCACCTTCTTGGTAGTTCCTTTTACCTTAGTACTCAAATCGTTTTTTTAAACTTCAAAATAAACCTCACAAAGCTACTCATCTTTTGTATAAACCCTTTAACACGCTGTTCACAGGAAAGGTTTGCCATAAGCTATCGCAAGTGAGCTCTACGAATGAATATGCGAAAGGATTGTTGTCAAAAACCAAGCCAGTTGAGGGAACTGCCATAATAGCACACCACCAACAGCAAGGAAAAGGACAATATGGCAATAATTGGGAAGCTGAAGCGGGTAAAAACCTCACCGCTAGTTATATTTTTTTCCCAAAGTGGTTACTAACTGCCAGACAATTTCAACTGAATATGGCTGTAAGCCTAGCGGTTCGTGATGCTGTTCAAGAGTTTCTACCTACAGAAAACGTGCTAATAAAATGGCCCAACGACATCTATGTGAGCGATAAAAAGTTAGCTGGCATTCTCATTGAGAACAGTATTTCGGGAAGCTATTTATCGGATTCCGTTATAGGGGTTGGAATAAATGTAGACCAAGAGCGGTTTTCTGAACAGACAAAAAATGCAGCCTCCATATTTACTTTAGGTGAAAGGTTAGTAGGGCCTGAGAAAATATTCGAATATCTATCCTCTTCAATTGAACAATACTATTTACAATTGAAAGAAGGCAAGCAGAGGGCTTTATCAGATAAATACTACCACCACCTACTGGGTTTTCAGCAAAGCAGAATGTATCTAGTGAATGGCGAAGAATTAACAGGAATAATTACAGAGGTAGACACCTCAGGCAGATTAGTGATACAACACCCCAATAAGAAAACCGCTTACGCTTTTAAAGAAGTTGGCTTTATTATCTGATCAGATAACCGCCCTGGCGATCTCAGAAATAACCTTTACTTGGCCCATGGTGTAATAGTGCAAACAAGGTGCCTCTGAGCTAGCGGCCAATTCTTTCGATTGCTGTATAGCCCACTCAATACCAACACGTTCTACTTCTTTATCGTCTTTACACTTTTGGATAGCCGCTTCTAGCTCATCAGGTATGTCAACGTGAAAAATACGAGGTAGAACAGTTAACTGTCGCTTTTTGGTAATAGGCTTTAACCCTGGAATAATAGGCACAGTAATGCCAGCATCACGACAGCTTTTCACAAAATCGAAATACTTCTTGTTATCGAAAAACATCTGTGTAACGATGTATTCACCACCTTCATCTATCTTCTGCTTCAAGTATTTCAGGTCGGTCTTCATATTCGGCGACTCAAAATGCTTCTCTGGGTAACCAGCCACACCAATGCAAAAATCAGTCTTTACAGGATTACGAAGGTCTTCTTCCAAATAGTGCCCTTGGTTCATTGCACTTATCTGTTTTACCAACTCTGTAGCGTATGGGTGCCCCCCTGGGTCTGGCGAGAAAGCGCTTTCTGATTTAACAGCATCACCGCGCAATGCCAACACATTCTTAATACCTAAATAGAAAAGGTCAACCAAGGCATCCTCCGTTTCCTCTACCGTAAAACCACCACACGTTAAGTGTGGTACTGCCTCTACTTGATAGCGATTCATTATGGAGGTACAGATACCTACAGTACCTGGGCGTTTACGAGTGATCGCCTTTTTGAAATAACCTCCGGGCATCTTTTTATAGATGTACTCTGATCGATGATAAGTAACATTGATAAATGGGGGTTTGAACTCCATCAAAGGGTCTAGTATATCGTATATCGCCTGGATACTTTTACCCTTTAAGGGAGGCAGTATCTCGAACGAGACTATAGTATTATCATCTTTAGTAAGAAGGTCTACGACTTTCATAGTATTTAAAATTGACCGCAAAGTTAAGGTTTAGGGCTGAAAACCTATATTGACCTAACATTTGGTCATAAAAAATGTTTCTACGTGTATTCCCGTAGTGTTTATCTTGCATTTGTCATTTAGCTGACTTACTTTGCTGTACAAATCGATGCTAATATGAATACACGTTTTACACTCCCCCTCCTTATCGCATTAGTTTTTGGCTTAAGCGGCTGTTCTAAAGATGAAGCTGGTCCGTCGGAATTAGACCAACGTTTAGAGAGCGCATTGCTGGAAGCATCGGCAACAAATTCATTAGATTTTTTCCGTCTTCCCGACGAAACAGATTTATTTTCCATTCCACAGGATCCAAAAAACCCTTTAAGTTTAGATAAGATTGAACTAGGGAAAATGCTGTTTCACGAATCAGCATTGGCAGTAGACCCTAAGTTGGTGGGAGGTATGGAAACCTTTTCTTGCGCTAGCTGCCACCATGCAAAAGGTGGTTTTCAAGCATGCTTAAAGCAGGGATTGGGTGAAGGCGGTAACGGTTTTGGTATGACTGGCGAAGGCCGGAGCCCAAGCGCAGCTTACCCCTTAGATTCGCTAGATTTACAACCTATACGTACACCATCGGCCATGAACACAGCTTATCAGTCGGTAACATTATGGAATGGCCAATTTGGTGCAACGGGATTAAACGCTGGTACCGAAGCAAGCTGGACTCCAGGAACGCCTAAAGCGGTAAATAGCTTAGGTTACGAAGGTGTAGAGATACAAGCTATCGCTGGTATGTCAGTTCATAGGTTGAATATTGATACCACTAAATTATTTTCTTACCCACGTTATCGTTCACTTTTTGATAACGTATTTGGCGATAAACCAAAAGAAGAACGATACACTAAAGAAACGGTTGGTTTATCTATTGCTGCTTTCGAGCGTAGCATATTATCTAATGAAGCTCCTTTTCAAGAATGGTTAGATGGAGATGTAAGCGCAATGAATGACGAAGAAAAAGAGGGTGCTCTTTTATTCTTTGGTAAGGCACAATGTAACTCTTGTCATACCGGCCCAGCATTAAACAGCATGGCTTTTTATGCCTTAGGAATGAATGACCTTGAAGGTCCAGGAATTTATGGCACAGACACAAAAGATGCTGATGGAGCAAAAAAAGGCCGCGGAGGATTTACCGGAAGAGCAGAAGATATGTTCAAATTCAAGGTGCCACAGCTGTATAACCTAAAAGACTCTCCATTTTATGGTCATGGTGGTAATTTTACTAACCTACGTTCATTGATAGAATACAAGAATAATGGCGTAGCTGAAAACACGGACGTACCTGCCTCTCAGATAGCTGCGGACTTTAAACCACTAGGTTTAACGGATATAGAAATTGATTACCTGGTTAAGTTTTTAGAATCGGCATTGCGCGATCCTGACTTAATGCGCTACACTCCAAGTAGCCTGCCATCGGGCATGTGTTTCCCTAACAACGACAAGCAATCTAAAAGCGATATGGGCTGCTAGCATACGATTTATAAATGCATGGGCGTTAAGTATTAAAACCATTGCCCATGCGTTACCTATTTCGTTTTGTTGCCGTTCTATTCCTCGTCTTCATTCTTGGGTACCTGGTTCCCGAAAAGGTCATTATACCCGTTCAAGGAGCTACAAGTGCCGATTGGAACGCTAAGTCTTTTTGGGCGCACCCTTGGGGGCGTTCTATCACACACAAAGGCATTGATATATTCGCGAAAAAGGGCACACCCGTATTAGCAGCTACCAACGGATTGGTATTTGCAGTAGGCAATAGAAAAACAGGTGGAAAAATAGTGCTCGTATTAGGTCCTAAATGGCGATTCCATTACTATGCACACCTAGATAGCTACGAAGTTGGCCGCTTTCAGTTAGTTAAAAAGGGACAACAAATAGGCACAGTAGGTAATACAGGCAATGCTGCGGGCAAGCCCGATCATTTGCATTATACTATAGCTACGCCCATCCCTTACCCTTGGCGATGGGATGATAGCGTACCACAAGGGCACAGAAAAATGTTCTTTCTAGACCCTACAGAGCAATTTGCTAGCCGCTAGTTAGCACCGCCTAAAATGAGAGGCAAGCCATCGTCAGAATTACCGATAACCACCACCTTAGTATTGGTAGAGTTGGCTAATTCCTGTGTGGCTTCAATTCCTTTCCATTGTAAGTAATTCTTGCTGATACCTTGACTAACGATGTCTTGGAAACGCTTAATACCTTCTGCTTCTATCTCTTTACGCTGGGCCTCTTTCTGCTCTCTTATCAAGCGGAACTCGTATTCTTTTGATTGCTGCTCTTGTTCCAGCTTACGCTCGATTGCATCAGAGATGGTAGTAGGTAAGGTTACCGAACGAATAAGCAATGCTTTCAGCTCAATGTGGTTATCGCTAAGTGAACTGGTCACTTTATCAAAAATTGCTTGCTCCACTTCCGATCTTTTGGTGCTATACAGTTCTTCTGGGCTAAAACGCCCTACCACTTCACGTACTGCAGAACGCACTTCTGGAACTACTAAGCTGCTTTTATAATTAACACCAAATTCATCGTGAAGATCGCCTAATGCTTTATAAGTTGGGTGAAAACGAGTTGAAATATCTACCGTAATAGAGAGCCCATTGGAAGAAAGAACATCCATTTTCTCCTCCATTTGTTCTTCGCGTACAGAGTAAATTATCATTCGGTTCCAAGGGGCTATCACGTGAAAGCCTTGGCTGTAAATATTCTCTTTATCCAAACCGCCGCTAAAGCGTTGGAAGATGATGCCTTTTTCACCCGGCTGAATGGTAAGGAAGATACTGTTAGAGAAAAAACCGATAAGCGCCACTACTAAAAAGAAGATGACTGCTATTCGAATGAGACCGTTGTTTTGCATGACTAGGGTTTTGGTTTGTATTTAGACTTTGATAGAATGCTTTGCGCATCATATTGGTTCAATAGTTGCTCGTAAGTTATCTTGGGGTTGTTCTGCATAAATCCGCGAACTATCTGCCAGCCCACCCATGCACCCACTCTTCCAGGGGCTTGCATGGGCATGCCAGTTGTAGTGGGGCCAGGCTCTAGTACGTTACGCATATCACTCTTGTTGGTGCTGTACAGTAAGTCGTTGTCCACAAAGAAATTCCATACTTCAGCTTCATTTTCCTTGCACCAATTTATTTGTCCCACCTGGTAACCTATCTTATTATGGTCTTTAGCATCAGGTAATAATAGATCTTGAAAATAGAGTCGCTTACCTTCTTCTATCATGTTTGCAAGCAAAGTATTCTCTTTAGGTAGATAGGTAAAGTACATATTCCCAAGCACTTGAACGGCATCGGGCACTATATAGGCTCTGTGAAATTTTTGGGTCAGGTAGTTGGGGTATAGCGCGGTATAAAATTTGTATTCGCTGCCTAAATACATATCCAAGCTAATAGCAAGGCTAATAGTATCATAACTATAGCTGGCATAACTAAAATTGGACGCTGTAGTAACTATACTAGGTAATGCCTTATTTGGGAAATAGTATTTGAAGTATTGAAAGGCTTTGGTCAATTGTTGCTTTTCTCTACTCATATCTTTGTACACCAAGGCAATAGTATCATACACCTCTTTAACATAGGGGTTGGCTAAATAAGCCTTGAAGTTTCTTAGGTATGGTGCGGTATCATTTGCCGCATAAGGGCCGAATTGCATCACTTGATCTACATAAAAAGGAAAAAAAGCTGGATGCTTTGCTGCAATAGCAGCACTTTGCGCGCTTATGGTAGCCGTATCTATTTGAGCAATATCTTGATATAGATCTACCCAATTCAATTCTACGTCTATCGACGACACATCGGGTTTTTTGGTACTTTTGCTCCAGTCGCAACTGATAAGAGAAAGGAGAGCAAAGAACAGAAGAGACAGAGCGATGTTAACAAAGGGTGGGGAGTAATTCCGCATGCGAAAGCTTTAGCTGATGAAACGAAGTTACCAATATTACTTATTGCAGAAAACCACATTTATATCGGCATTATTGCTGATGCTAACCTTTAGTGCTTCCGCACAAGACCACAAGATCTCTGCGGCACTTGTTGCTAGCCCGGGAATTTCGTGGATGCGGGCGCAAAATAGCGATATTGAGCGCAGCAGTATCCGCATTGCTTTTGAATACGGTGTGCTGGTAGATGTAAATTTCAGCCAGAATTATGCCTTACACACAGGGCTTACCGTTATGTTGAACGGTGGTGGACAGCAATACATGAATAATATATTGGGGCAGCCCTTGTATCCAACAAGCGCAGATTTCCGCTTTAAGCTGCAATACTTGAATTTTCCAGCCGCAATGAAATTCCGTACCAATGAGATCGGTAGGTTCACTTATTATGGTTTGTTCGGTTTATTGACCTCTATTCGCATTTCAGCAAGAGCTGATGTGAGTATACCTGGAACGGAGAACCTTTTCGAAAATGAAAACATCATAAAAGAAGATGTGCCCGGCGTAAGTTCAAAGGTTTTCAATATCAGCTTGCATATTGGTGGTGGCCTTGAATATAGCCTACATGGTCGTACTTCTTTATTAGTGGGTATTTTCTTTAACAACGGCTTTACAAATGTTATTGAGGATAATGACGACGACAAGATAACATTGAGCAATATCGGATTACGCGCAGGGATAAAATTCTAGATGAGAATAGCCATTAGCCAAAGCAATTACCACATCGGTAATTTCGAACACAACTTTCAGAAAATGAAGCAGGCCATTGACCTAGCCAAACAAGATGCGGTAGACCTACTTGTGTTTTCAGAGCTTTCTGTTTGTGGTTATCCACCTCGCGATTTTTTAGAGTTTGAAGATTTTATTGAGCAATGTGAAGGAGTTATCGATCGCCTAGCTAAAGAAACTGATGGCATTGCCATTGTAGTGGGTTCGCCATCGCGTAATCCGCGAATAGAAGGTAAAGACCTATTCAATTCAGCCTATTTTATTGTAGATGGAAAAGTAGAGCACATTGCACATAAAGCATTGCTACCTACCTACGATGTGTTTGATGAATACCGCTATTTTGAGCCAGCTAGTGAGTTTCAAGTAGTAGAGTATAAAGGCAAACGCATAGCAATTACGGTTTGTGAAGACATTTGGAACGTAGGGAATGACAACCCAATGTATACCATTTGCCCAATGGATGAAATGATAGGCCAACAGCCTGACTTTATGGTGAACCTATCTGCCTCACCATTTACTCATAATAAGGCAGCGACCCGCTTGGAAGTGGTAAAGGCCAATGCAGAGCGATACAAGCTGCCGATATTTTATGTGAACCACATAGGTGCGCAAACAGAATTGCTTTTTGATGGTGGTTCTATAGTGATCAACCAAGATGAAGTAGTGGTAGATGAGCTACCCTATTTTGAGGAGAGTTACCGCTATTACGATCTTGATGAGGTAGTTGCTAAAAAGGAAGCTAAAGAGAACGCTAAAAACAAAATAGCCTTAATAAATGATGCCCTGGTTATGGGTATTCGTGATTATTTCGGCAAGTTGGGTTTTAAGAAAGCTACCCTTGGGATGTCAGGTGGAATTGATTCTGCAGTAACCCTAGCCTTGGCGGTGGAAGCTTTGGGTAAAGAAAATGTTTTAGCGGTGATGATGCCTTCCGAGTATTCCAGTGATCATTCTGTTTCTGATTCAGAAAGAATGGTAGAGAACCTAGGCTGTATGTCGAAGATAATTCCCATTCAAGAGGCGTATAGTACCTTTTTAGGCATGATGGAACCGCACTTTGAGGGTTTACCCTTTGGTGTAGCAGAAGAGAACTTACAAGCCCGTTCAAGAGGCGTAATACTTATGGCCCTATCCAATAAGTTAGGTTATATATTGTTGAACACTACCAATAAAAGTGAGGCTGCTGTTGGCTATGGAACGCTTTATGGCGACTTATGTGGTGGTATTTCGGTAATAGGCGATGTTTACAAAACCGAAGTTTTCGAGCTGGCTCGCTATATAAATCGTAATGGAGAGGTAATTCCTGAGAACATCATTACTAAGCCACCTTCTGCTGAGCTTCGACCAGACCAAAAGGATAGTGATTCATTGCCTGATTATGATATTTTGGATGAGGTACTATTCCAATACATAGAAGAGCGTAAAAGCCCCGCTGACATTATTGAAATGGGATTTGACAAAGCCTTAGTAGACCGTGTACTACGTATGGTGAACATGAGTGAGTGGAAACGCTACCAAACCGCCCCAATGCTAAGGGTATCTCCAAAAGCCTTTGGTATGGGCCGAAGAATGCCTATAGTTGCTAAGTATTTAGCCTAATATCTCTTCTCCTTGTTGATCAAAGAAATGATACTCCGTAAGTGTGTAATCATCGTTAGGAAAAATACCGATCCACTTCTTATACTTCTTAAACCATTGGAATTGACGTTTCTTGAACAAGAACCCCTTGGTTAAGTATGCATGTATGTATGGGTGAGCATATAGATTCACCTTGTCGCCCTCTTGCAATAGTTCCTCTACTCTTGCCTCTATTTCCTCCACTACTAGAATAGAAGCCTCAATACGGCCTGTACCAGCACAAGTAGGGCATTGCTCAGATGTAGTAATGTCTATTTGCGGGCGTGTCCGCTCTCGCGTTATCTGCATCAATCCGAACTTACTCAACTGAAGCACCGTATGGCGAGCACGATCGTGTTTCATAAGATCTTTCATGTACTCGTATACCTGCTTTCTATTCTCTGACTTCTTCAAGTCAATAAAGTCGATAACGATAATTCCACCAATGTCGCGCAAGCGAAGTTGCCTAGCCACTTCCTTTGCAGCTGCCATGTTTACACCTAGTGCTGTAGTTTCTTGGTCGTCTTTGTTTCCAGCTTTATGTCCACTGTTCACATCAATTACGTGAAGGGCTTCTGTGTGCTCTATTACTAAGTACGATCCTCCAGAGAAGGTTACTGTTTTCCCGAAAAGGGATTTTATTTGGCGAGTGATACCAAATTTATCGAATAACGTCGTTTTGGGTTGCTGTTGCTTAACCAGATTCTTCCGGTCAGGAGCTATCTGCTGAACATAGCCAGTAATTTCTGCAGCTAGTTCTGGTTGATCAACTACTACGCTGTTAAAGCTGTCGTTAAGTAAATCTCTTAATAGACTAGATGTCTTCTTAAGCTCTCCGTGAATTTTCTTTGGTGGTTCAGCGCCTTTCAGGTTGTCTAGCACTTGTTTCCAGCGCTCAACCAAGCCACTCATGTCTTCATGTAGATCGGCCACACTTCTACCCTCGGCCACAGTGCGCACTACTACACTGAATTCTTTAGGTTTGATACTCTCTATCAGACGCTGTAAGCGCTTGCGCTCTTCGTTAGACTTGATACGCTTGGAAACGCCTACACCTTCTGAAAAGGGCATCATTACTAAATATCGTCCAGGAAGGGTTATCTCGCAGGTTAATCGTGGCCCTTTAGTACTAATAGGTTCTTTTAGAACCTGCACCAATATGTTCTGACGGCGGCTAAGTACTTCTGTTATCTTGCCCGACTTCACTATCTCCTTCTCTCGTTGGAAATCAGTAAGCATTGGGTCGCTCACCTTCCCCTCAAGGGCTTGGCGAGTGAGTTTCAGTACGCTTTTGATATTGGGGCTTAGGTCAGTGTAGTGCAAAAAGGCATCCTTTTCGTAACCTACATCAACAAAAGCAGCATTAAGACCTTGAACCGTACGGTTCACGCGTCCTAAGTAAATATCACCTACTTTGAATTTCTGGTCTAGCTTCTCACGATGGAGTTCTACTAGTTCCTTGTCCTCCAATAAGGCCATATCGACCCCACCGGGAGTGGCACTCACAATGAGTTCCCTATTAATTTCGCTCATGGCTGTATTATTTCAGCCTAACAATATCAGGGAGATACAGTAAACACTAAGAAGAGGTTGCCAATAGGGCAACTGTTAGACTAGTAGTCTATTTCTTCTTCTTGTGACGGTTCTTTCTAAGACGCTTCTTACGCTTGTGCGTGGCTATCTTATGTCTTTTTCTTTTCTTTCCGCAAGGCATATCCTATGCTTTTATGAGTTTTTAATACTCTCGATATATTTATCTATATCCGAAGAGAATTGCGGGTTGTTCAACAGTGTCTTACACTTTTCAAAAAGCTCTATCGCTTTTTTCTTGTCTCCCAACCCATTATATGCTTCAGCCATAAAATAATAGGCTTCGGCGTTTGTTGAGTCCGTTTTAATAACGGTCTCTAATCGTTGAACAGCTTTTTTATACTGACCGGAAACTATTCCGTATCTCCCTAATATTAAGTTAGCTGTCGTATTATTCGGTTCGCGTTCAGTTACCCCTTTTAGCAACGTTACACCTTTCATTATATCCACCTCATTATCCATGTAGGTTGATGCTAATTTCACTTCTACCGGTATACTTTCCGGCTTTAGCTCAAGTGCTTTTTCATAGGCAACTATCGACCCTTCAACTAAAAAGCTGCGGAGCGGCATGTTGTTGCCAGATGAAATGTATGCCCTGGTGTAATTATCCCCAGCAAGATCCCACGAACTATCGCTAGGATAGGTAGTGGCTAATTCTGCCGTGTACATTGCAGCCAGAGGGTACTGACTATTTTCTGAAAGAACATTCACCACCTTAACAAAACTGCTTTTCAAGGCAACTTCATTATTGTTTAAAGCTTTCACTGAATCGAATTCAGCTATTACTTTCTGCACATTTGGGGATAACTTTTCAGTCGCTTCTGTTCGATAAGTAATAATATCGAATTCTGTCTCTTCTTCCTCAGCTCCACCGGTGCGTATCTTTTCAGGAGGCGTGGTGTCTCCGAAAAAATAGAGCGCAAAGATAAGAAATATCCCGGTGGAAAGTAAAGTTATTTGACCTTTGGTCACTCTTTAAGCTTCTTTTTGAGGTTAGCAGAGTTCTTTTTCACCTTTTCGGTGAATACTTTTGCTGGCTTAAATGCCGGCACATAGTGCTCAGGTATTTCAATGGCAACGTTCTTTTTGATGTTACGCCCGATCTTTTTCGCGCGCTTCTTCGTTATGAAACTACCAAAGCCTCTAATGTAAACGTTCTCTCCGTCACTTAGGCTTTCTTTTACCTCTTTAAAAAAAGCCTCTAAAGCAACCAGAACATCTACCTTAGCAATACCAGTTTTCTCAGAGATCTCATTTATTAAGTCGGCCTTTCTCATTATGGGTTGTCTTTAGATTAAAAAAAAGATCAAGGTTTCTTTCGGCGATCAAAGTTCTGTAAAAATGACCGCCTAAACAAAACAATGTTATATAAATTTTATTGCGCAAACCACTATGAAACAATTGTTTACAAAAACTTTACTTAGGTGGCACCAAGATATTGACCGAAACTACCCTTGGAAAAAGGAAAAAGAAGCTTACAAGATCTGGTTAGCTGAAGTGATATTACAGCAAACAAGGAGCGAGCAAGGCTTACCGTATTATCAGAAATTTGTATCGACATATCCTACAGTTAGCGATCTGGCAGGGGCAGATGAAGATGAAGTATTGAAACTTTGGCAAGGCTTGGGATATTATTCAAGGGCAAGAAATCTACATGGGGCTGCAAAACTTATTGCGGAAGAATTGAACGGGGTATTCCCCTCTACTTATGATGAGATACGAAAACTGAAAGGTGTAGGCGACTATACCGCTTCGGCTATAGCATCCTTTGCATATGGTTTACCACATGCCGTAGTAGATGGTAATGTCTACAGAGTTTTATCGAGAGTTTTTGGCATTCGAACGCCAATTGACAGCACAGAAGGGAAAAAGGAGTTCGCCAAACTGGCGGATGAATTGCTAGATAAAGTGAATCCAGGGGCCTATAATCACGCCATAATGGATTTTGGATCATTACAATGCGCACCCAAGAACCCCGATTGTGGAGCTTGTCCAATGAATTCAGCCTGCCAAGCTTATAAAAAGGAAGAAGTAAGCCTACTACCCATAAAAGCTAAAAAAACAAAGGTGCGACCAAGGTATTTCCACTACCTGATAATGGAACAAGAGGGCAGCATATGGCTTAACAAAAGGACAGAGAAGGATATATGGAAGAACCTTTACGAATACCCCTTAATAGAGACGGCCGAACCCTTAACAGCTACTCAACTAAAAAAGACAGAGGGATGGAAGACGCTTTTTGGCGATGCCGAACTGAAGATAGAGTTAGCTGGCGACAAGCAACAGATGCTGAGCCATCAGAAGATATATGGGCGATTTTATAGAGTACTTAATGTGCCTAAGAACGCAAACACAGAGGGACTTATAAGGGTTGGTAGCGATAAAATCGATAAATTTGCCTTTCCAAGAATTGTCGATCGCTTTTTAGAAGACAATTCCTTATATTTAGATATCGAATAATAAAACGATCTGTTGTAGATGGCTGGAGTAAACAAGGTGATTTTGGTAGGTAATTTGGGTAAAGACCCAGAGGTACAGTACTTAGAAGGGGGGATAGCCTTAGCCCGTTTTTCGATAGCTACTAGCGAGCGCTACAAAACCAAAGATGGTAACCTAAAAGAGGATACTGAGTGGCACAATGTGGTGCTATGGCGTCAGCGTGCTGAAATAGCAGAAAAGTATTTAAAAAAAGGTAGCAAAATATACCTAGAAGGAAAACTACGCACTCGCTCTTGGGACGATCAAGATGGTAATAAGAAGTACACTACTGAAATAGTAGGAGATAACTTCCAAATGCTAGACCGCAAAGGAGATAACGATGGTGGTGGAAACAATAGCAACTATGGAGGCGGACAGCAACAAGCTGCCCCGCAACAACAAGCAGTAACTCCACAACAGCAACAGCCTGCGAAAGCGGCTGAATCTACTACACAAACGGAAAGCCCGAAAGAATATGAGGATGATCTACCTTTTTAGTCGGGCTAATGGTTTAACGAAATCGTCTATCATTGGAGACTAACCCTGATAGTGAGCCTCCGCCAGAGCTTGCGGAATTTTTATTCTCAGCCATATTCATTATGCCAGAGCCTTACATTGTTTGGCCTGTGCTTGTATTGCTAATGCTTATCGTTTCATCAGCCTTGCTTTCAGGCTCTGAGGTAGCCTTTTTCTCCCTCTCTGCTCGTGAAATAGACGAACTACGTGGCGAAGAAGATAATTCTGGAAGCAGGATATTAAAACTACTTAACCGACCACGTTTTCTTCTAGCTATTATTCTCATTGCCAATAACTTGGTGAATGTGGGTATCGTGATCATGTCGTACTACATCACCGAGCAATTACTAGCACCTGGAGTAAGTGAGTTGGTCAACTTTTTAGTAACTGGTGTAGGCGCTACGCTACTCTTAGTGCTTTTTGGGGAAGTATTACCTAAAGTGTATGCCTCTAAGTATAATTTAAAAGTAGCACAATTGATGTCTCGCCCGCTATCTATATTGCAAAGCAAATTACTTTTCGGGATTCCTGCCCAATGGCTAGTGAAGTCTGGTTTATTCATTGAGAAGCGCATTCAGCGCAAAGGGGGAAATGATGGTTTACTAAGTCAAGAAGAGTTAGAACTGGCAATTGACCTCACCACTGGCCCAAGATCGACCAAACAAGAGGTTGATATGCTAAAAGGTATCGTGAAATTCAGCAGTATTACTGTAAAACAGATCATGCGTTCACGATTAGATATTGTGGCAGTAGATGCTTCTATTTCTTTTAAAGAGCTGCTAGATGTAGTAAATGAGTCAGGATTCTCTCGAATTCCTGTGTATGAAGAAACACCTGACAGCATAAAAGGACTACTTTATGCAAAAGACCTTTTAGAGCATTTGAATGAAGCCGAAGATTACGTTTGGAAAGACCTTATTAAACCTGTGGAATTCGTTCCAGAAACAAAAAAGATCGATGATCTTTTAAAAGAAATACAAGAAAACCGACGACACCTGGTAATAGTAGTAGATGAATATGGCGGGACTTCAGGATTGATAACACTGGAAGATATTTTGGAAGAGGTGATAGGTGAAATACGGGATGAGTATGACCAAGTGGATGTAGAGCATTTAAAGATAGACGATAAAAACTATGTATTTGCAGGAAAGACATTATTGAATGACGTTTGCAAAGTGATAGATATTAGAGAAGATGAGTTCGAAGATGTCCGTGGTGATGCCGACTCTTTAGGGGGATTGATCTTAGAGCTTAGCGGTAAGATCCCCAATGTAAAGGAACGAGTACGTTATAATGATTTTCTTTTCACGGTAGAAGAATTAGGAAAGAATAGAATAGAGCGGGTAAAAGTAACGTTGGAGGATAGAGATGAAAAATAGCCACATACTATTACTTGCCTTAGTGCTTTTTCTTTTCGCATCCTGTGAAGAAGTTTATTCACCTAAACCAAAAGGATATTTCCGTATCAACCTGCCTGAAAAAGGATATGCTGCCTATGAAAGCAAAGACTGTCCTTTTACTTTTGAAGTGCCTACTTATGCAAAGATTAACTATCAGCCCAGCTCAAAGGTAGATGTGGATGGCGCAGAATGCTGGATGAATATTGAGTTCCCAAGTCTGAAAGGAAAAATCTATTGTAGCTACAAACCTGTTGGCGGAAAGGAGGAGCTAGTGCGTATGATAGAGGATGCCCATAAAATGACCTTTAAACATACACGTAAGGCTGACTATATTGATGAAAGTACCTTAAACCCTTCACCTAATGTACAGGGTGTTCTTTACGAGGTGGGCGGTAATGCTGCTACCAATGTGCAGTTTTTCATCACTGATACAGCTACACACTATCTTCGCGGAGCATTATATTTTGATACTCCACCCAATATCGATTCCATTCAACCCGTGCTCGATTTCGTAAAAGAAGATATATTGCACCTGATAAACACCTTTGCCTGGAAGGAAAAAAACGGATAGTAATTGCCCTCCACTCTCGATAAGTCTATTGAATTCGCCAAAGGAGTTGGTCCACAACGTGCTGACCTGCTCAAGAAAGAGCTGGGTATTTATACCCTAGGCGACCTCTTTAGGCACTACCCATTTCGGTATGTTGATCGGTCGAAGATCCACACCACTTTGGATGTGAGCAATACCAGCAGCTTCATTCAGCTAAAAGGTACTGTTACTAATCTGCGTGAAATAGGTCAGAGTCGTGGTAAGCGATTGGTGGCCACCTTTCGCGATGCACATGGCAAAGTCGACTTGGTTTGGTTTCGCGGTATCAATTGGATAAAAAAGTATGTGCAACCCAATGTAGAATACATCGTATTTGCCAAGCCGTCAGAATTCAACGGCATTATAAATCTAGTTCACCCAGAAATGGAAGTGGCTTCCAATGCTAAATTGGTAAGCGGATCAGGCTTTATGGGGGTATATCCCACTACTGAAAAATTGAAAATAAAAGGGCTGGACAGTAAGGGTCTGGTAAAGATCATCAAAACCAACCTACAGACCCTAACACGGCAAGATATGCCAGAAACTTTGCCCGAACACTTTTTGAGCCGTTACAAATTCCCGAGCAAGTTCGATGCTGTGGTAGGTTTGCATGAGCCGCAAAGCGAGACACAATTACAGCAAGCTACTAAGCGATTGAAATTTGAAGAATTGTTCAGTCTTCAAATGCGCTTACTTTCTAAAAGAACAACGCGTCAGCAAAAATTCAAAGGCTATCCTTTTGCACGGATAGATGGCTACTTCAAGCTGTTCTTTGAAAAGCATCTGCCTTTTGAATTGACGGAAGCCCAAAAGAGAGTGGTGCGCGAAATAAGGATGGATACCAAGAGCGGGAAACACATGAACCGCCTGCTGCAAGGTGATGTTGGTAGCGGTAAGACTATTGTGGCGCTTATGTGTATGCTAATGGCGATTGATAATGGCTTTCAAGCGGCATTGATGGCGCCAACGGAGATATTGGCCCAACAACACCTAGAAAGTCTAACAGAAACTACTGAAGGTTTGGGTATAAAGATCGCCCTGCTAACTGGTTCTGTAAAAGGGGTTGCCAGAAGACAAATATTTGCTGCTTTGGAAGCTGGTGAGATCGACATTCTGATAGGTACACATGCCCTAATTGAGCCAAAAGTAAAATTCCAGAATCTAGGCTTAGTGGTTGTGGATGAGCAACATCGTTTTGGGGTAGCCCAGCGCGCAAAACTATGGGCCAAGAATGTGCAACCACCGCATGTATTAGTGATGACCGCCACCCCAATTCCACGCACCCTCGCCATGACCGTTTATGGCGATCTTGATACATCGATAATTGACGAGTTACCTCCTGGTAGAAAGCCCATTAATACTTTGCACAAGTACGATAGTGCTCGGCTGGCGGTGTTCGGCATGTTGCGAGAAGAGATAGCTAAAGGGCGGCAGGTATATATCGTTTATCCGCTTATAGAGGAGTCATCGGTGTTAGACTACAAAGACCTGATGGATGGTTTCGAAAGTATTTCCAGGGCATTTCCTAGGCCTGAATATGAAGTGTGCATAGTACATGGGAAAATGAAGCCAGAAGATAAAGACTACGAAATGCGCCGATTCGCCGAAGGCAAAGCACATATAATGGTAGCCACCACGGTTATTGAGGTGGGCGTTAACGTACCAAATGCTTCCGTGATGATAATTGAAAGCGCAGAACGGTTCGGTCTCTCACAATTGCATCAGCTAAGGGGTAGAGTAGGTCGTGGGGCAGAGCAGTCTTTTTGTGTATTAATGACCGATGTGAAATTGAGCAAAGATGCCCGTGTACGGATGAAGACCATGACCGCCACCAACGATGGCTTTGAGATAGCAGAAGTAGACCTGAAACTACGTGGACCAGGCGACTTAGAAGGGACCCAGCAAAGCGTTCTTTTAGACCTGAAATTGGCTGATATTGGGAAAGACAATAAAATATTGCAGGAGGCTAGAAGAGTAGCAGAGGAAATACTGAAGGAAGATCCAAGACTGGAAAATGAAGAACATTTAGTGCTTCGAAACCTACTAAAAGGGAAAAAGGAGCAAGAAACTTGGGGAAGGATCTCGTAAGGAGAGGCCTTACTTCTTCATTTGCTTAGCTACATCCTTAGGGTATACACCAGACTTGGTTTTGCTGGCCTTTGGCACACCACCTTTGTCTTGCTTACTATTATCAAAGGTAGGGCAAGTGCTTTTATTGCAAGAGGTAACTGAAAGTGCCGCTATTATCAAGAAAGGGACTAACAGCGACTTTTTTATCCAAGTAGTATTCATAGCTCTAATATACGAAGGTCTTATTGTTTGTACGAACGTAAGCTAGATAGGTTCTGTTCCAAAAACTCATCTACGCGGTTTGGGCACCTTTAAGTTCAATTGTTTAGCGTCTAATAGTATTTCTGCCACGGCATCTTCTTTAGCTTCCAAGTCATCAAGAGAATTGAAGGAAATATGGCGGGTCAGTTTCTTATCTAGCCCTTCTAATATGCCTCCTTCATCCTTCAGCTCCTTGCCACGCATCAAGCCTAACTCAACATGTTTCTTCCGTGCGTTTATGTAGCAGATCAGCCCCTCTAGATCGTAACAAGGTATATTCCACTTAATACTTTCCTTTGCATCAGGAAGTAAGTGCTTTACCATTCCCCTTAGGGCGGCTACAATATCTTTGAGTTCGCCTTGCAGTTGAAACTCATACTCATCGGCACTATGTGGTTTCATACCCACTAAAATAATGATCAGGTAGGTATAGCGATGGGTTCACCTAGATATTTTGGACCGGTATTAAGCAGATAGAGGTCAAGCATCATTTTTACTCGGGCTAAGTATTCTCTTAGTATGGTTTTCTTTCCACGCATGGTAAGTACATCCTGCGCATTGAACCCCACAGCATTTATACCATAGTGCTTGGCAATATACAGCGCTCGCTCATTATGAAAGGGTTGGGATATAATGGTAACATCATTGCAGCCAAACACTTTTTTACTGCGCACTACCGAATCTAAAGTACGAAACCCAGCATAGTCCATAAAAACATTCGCCTTTGGTATGCCTGCCTTAACAAGAGCTTCAAGCATATCACGGGGCTCATTATAACTGCTATGGCCGTTATCGCCACTAACAATGAAATATTTCACCTTTCCCGCTTTGTATAATTCTGTTGCCGCCCTTATTCGATAAGTAAAAAAGGCATTGTTAGTTCCATTACTGACTTTCTTTGATGTACCTAACACCAAACCCACTTTATTAGAAGGAATAGCTGACACATTAGAATAACAGCTTTCAGCCATTTTATCAACGGCGGTATTTGCTTTATAAATGAAAGTAACAACAGTAAGAAATGAGATGAGAAGGAATAATATTAGTTTGCGCTTGCGGGTCATAATTTCTTTAACGCTATCATCAGAGCAAGAGTATACAGCTCCATAAAATTAACATTTCAAGGCCGTCAAGTAAACGCTTAAGGTGGTAGCATCTTTCTCAAATTAGTATCTTAGTAATAATAGACTTATGCTAGATATGAATATCAGAACCTTACTTACACTAGTTTTTGTTGCCCTTTCACCTTACCTATTCGCGCAGTGCGTGCCTAGCCCAGGCCTTGCAAACGCTAACCCAGGCTTTTATCCAGATCCTGACTCACTCCCCTGCATAGTTCAAGGGGTGAATTATACAGCCAGGGTAGAATTTAAAGCACCTGAGGCAGTGGGTAACATTATTGTAGATTCGGTAACGGTAGATAGTATTGGCAATTTCCCGAATGGTATATTTTGGCAAACCAACAAGGCAAGCAACACCTTTAAAGGTGGAGAGGCAGGTTGTGTAGATGCTTTTGGCATTACTAATTCACCTGCGGGGGGCTATCCGGTTCAGTTTTTCATAACATTATATGCAAGAGGCCTTAGCCCTATTTCTGGAGAGTATTACAATATAGCTGGTACATTAGGTTTGCCAGTGAATGATACGATAACATTAAAGGTTATCAGTTTTGGCGATACTTGTTCCAATGTGGCATCTTCAGTTCAATCGGGCGTAATTCAAACACGTGTATTTTTTGATGCGGATGGCGATGGTGTGTACGACCCAACAGAAACACCGATGTTCGGTCAAGAAGTACGGTTGAACCCTGGAAATAATCGCGTTTATACTGATGTGAATGGTGAGGCTTATTTCTATGTGCCATTTGGCAACTATAATCTGAATTTAAAGAACAATCCGCTTTTCAGCAGTACTACTGGTGGAGGGACCATCGTTAATATCAGCCTTACTCCTGCTAACCCCACCGCATTAGCCAATGACTTTGGATTAGAACCCAAGAACAACACAAAAGCGTCTGTGGATGTAGACTTAACTACAGGTCCTGCAAGGCCAGGTTTTGCAAGCAACCATTGGATAACATATACCAACACTGGTAGCACTGTAGAAAGTGGTGTAGTCAGCTATCTTGCTGCACCAGACCTTCAATTTCAGTCTGCATCTACCGCGCCTGCTTCGCAAGCTGGTCAGCAATTCACATTTAATTACTCCAACCTTAATCCAGGCGAGCAGCGTAGAATACTAATAATTCACAGTTTAGCTCCAGACCCAATGTTATTGGGCGATACGCTCTGTACAGATGTGGCAGTAACTACCACTAGTGGAACAAACCAGAGTAACTATGATACGGACGTTGATTGCCAAGTGGTAACCGGTGCTTATGACCCAAATGATAAAACTTGCTTTCCCGAAACTTATGAAGTGGAGGCTGAGCAAGAATTGACCTACCGCATTCGGTTTCAAAATGTAGGGAATGATACCGCTTTCAACGTAACAATCAAGGACACCTTGAATGAGTGGATCGAGATAGATAGCATCCGCATTATTTCATCCAGCCACTTCAATCAATTTAATATTGAGGGTGGAAGTGTAATGACCTGGCAATTTCCTAATATCCAACTACCAGATAGTAGCGTGAACGAACCGGGAAGTCATGGTTTTGTGGTCTTCCGGACTTATTTGAAAGATGCTGTTCCGCAAGGTCAGGTATTCTCTAATCGAGCAGGTATATTCTTCGATTTCTTTGACCCAATAATCACCAATACAGCAGAAAATAAGGTAAAAGAAGACTCGATTATTATAAGCGTAGCTTCAATAACGGCTAGCGACTACACCATTTACCCTAACCCTGCCAACCAAAGTATTCGCATAAAAGGTTTAGTCGGCTCGGCTTCATTGCAGTTGTTTGATATTCGTGGTGCTCAAGTTATTGGTAGCGCTGTAAATGCTAGTTCTGTTATAGGTACAGCGGAATTATCCGATGGTGTATATTTCTATTCTATCACCTCTAATGATGGTGCAGTAAGTCGCGGCAAGCTCATTGTACAGAAGTAGCAGGTTAATGGTGGATAAAATGAGCATAATTACTCCTGTTCATCAACATAGGATCTGCTAGGGATAGGCTATATTTGGAGCAACCCAAAATACACTGGCCATGGTTACCGATGTTACTGAATTGAAACGAATTGCCTCACAAGTAAGGCGCGACATCGTGCGGATGGTAAATGGCCCGAAAAGTGGTCACCCCGGCGGCTCTATGGGTTGCGCTGAATTCTTTACAGCACTCTATTTCAATGTGCTTCGCCACAACACTGACTTTAATATGGATGGAGAAGGAGAAGACCTCTTTTTCTTAAGTAATGGTCACATTTCGCCAGTTTGGTATAGTGTATTGGCACGTTCAGGATATTTTCCTGTAGATGAATTGGCTTCCTTCCGACTGATAAATAGCCGTTTGCAAGGTCACCCTACTACTCATGAAGGGTTGCCGGGTATTCGTATTGCAAGTGGTTCATTAGGACAAGGCCTATCTGTAGCTATTGGCGCGGCAATGACAAAAAAGCTGAACGGTGATGATCACTTGGTATATACCCTGCATGGCGATGGAGAATTACAAGAGGGGCAGATATGGGAAGCGGCTATGTTCGCAGCGCATAATAAGGTAGATAATTTGATCTCTACAGTAGACTGGAACAATAAACAGATAGATGGGAACGTAGAAGATGTGATGGATCTTGGCGACTTGCAGGCTAAATGGCATGCTTTTGGCTGGGATGTATTGGTAATGAACGGCAACGACATGCAAGATGTATTGGATACCATTGCCGAAGCACAAAGAAGGACCGGACAGGGAAAACCGATAATGATCTTAATGAAGACCATTATGGGTAAAGGGGTAGACTTTATGGAAGATGACCATGGTTGGCATGGTGTAGCCCCTAATGATGAGCAGCTAGCTACTGCGCTAGAGCAACTGGAAGAAACTTTGGGCGACTATTGATCAACGAAATGCCCCCTTTTGCAACATTTCAAACGTTGTAGTTACTCTTCACTCGCAACCTTAGCTTTTCAGCTAGGGGCACTATTACTATTTAGTTTATCTACTCAAGCACAGCAGAGTTACAGTAAGGCATACAATGCTGAAACCGTACGCGTGCTGATATTACTTGATGGTAGTGGCAGCATGAAAGAAGAGTGGAAGGGTATAACCAAGTTTGAGCATGCTCGGAATCTATTAAGTAATGTAGTAGATAGTATTCAGAAAGCTAATCCAAAAATAGAGGTAGCCATAAGGGTATTTGGCCATCAAAGCCCTAGAACACAAAAAAACTGTACTGATAGTAAGCTAGAGATACCTTTTGGCAACGCGAATGCTAATCAGATAGCTACCAAACTTGCCACCTTAACGCCTCAAGGTTGGACACCTATTACGTACTCTCTGAAACTAGCAGCCCAAGATATTCCAAAAGATCCAAAAGCGACAAAT
>CAYGTK010000003.1:17089-19132 GCA_964352775.1 uncultured Chitinophagaceae bacterium | reverse complement strand
ATGGTTTAGAGACTTGCGATGGCGACCCTTGTGAGGCAGGTAAGTTGCTGCAAGATAAGCGCGTAAGCTTAAAGCCTTTTATTATTGGTCTTGGATTGAACATTGACGAGGGTAAGTTTTTCGATTGTGTTGGCGATTACTTTAATGTAGCTAGTGCAATAGAATTCAAGGAAGTACTGGACCTTGTGCTAGAAAAAGCAACAGGAAAAACCACCGCACAAATAGATCTACTTGATGTATTGGATAAACCCACTCAAACAGGAATAGAGATCAGCATTTATGATAATTACTCAGGGAAATTACTGTACAACTTTATTCATACACTAAACAAAAGCTACCGACCAGACACACTATATCTTGACCCTAAAGGGAGATATGACATTGTTGTTCACACTGTGCCTTCTGTAAAAAGAGATAATGTAGAGCTTATACCAGGGGAACATAACGTTATTCCTATCAAATGCCCTATGGGTAAGTTAAAAGTGCTCGAAACACAAAACAACGGCAGGTACCAGTTCAGCACGCCTTGTATAGTTAAACAACGAGATAAAGCGAATACACTCTTTGTACAAGATATAAATAGAGAAGAGCGGTACCTAGTTGGTAGTTATGATGTAGAGGTGCTTACAAGGCCAGTTACCATATTCAAAAAAGTGCCCGTAAAGCAAGATAATACTACCACACTTAGAGTGCCCGCTGCTGGAACTCTGTCGATACTTTCTATACAGAAGGGTATTGCTAGTGTTTATGTAAAAAAGAATAATGTACTCGAGCGTATTTGGGAATACAAAGCTATTGAGAACAAACTACGCCTCGACCTTCAACCAGGAGACTACGTGCTTATATTCCGACCAGAAAAAATTGGAATGAAAAGCACCGATACGCAAATATTAGACTTCAATATTTCCTCAAAACTCACCACAACACTTAGATTTTGATGAAGTATAGTGCACATATCTTGTTGGTGAGTTTGCTACTTGTGTTCGCTACATATCAGGCAGAAGCTCAAACACCACGTACGCGCATACTATTCTTGCTAGATGCTTCTGGAAGTATGAAGAATACCTGGAACGACCGTACTTCAGAAAGCAAATGGTCATCGGCGAAGAAGATCTTACGAGAGATAGCGGATAGTTTACGGAAAGAGAAGAATATCGAGATAGGCTTACGTGTATACGGTCACCAATCGCTTCCCACCGAACGAAATTGCAACGATACTCAACTGGAGGTCGGTTTCAGCAAAAACAGCTTCGGATATATACAGTCAAAACTCGGAAAGATCATTCCCAAAGGGATAACTCCCATCGCTGCCTCACTACTAAAAGCAGGAAACGACTTCCCAAAAGTTCCAGGGCGGCACATAATTATATTAATGACCGATGGTGAAGAAAGCTGCGATGGCGATCCTTGCGCAATAGCCAAAGAGTTGGAAGAAAAGGGCATCGTTATGAAACACTTCGTTATTGGCATTGGCGGTGACATCAGCACCGATTCTGGTCTCGATTGTGTAGGTACTTACTTCGGAGTAAGCTCAGGTGCTTCTTTTAAGAATGCCTTACAAACCATTTTAACCCGATTGGTAAACGAGACCACCTTGCAAGTAGATCTGCTCGACAAAGCTGGCCAGCCAAAAGAAACGGACATCAATATGTCTTTCTACGCTAATGTACATAAGGTCTTCAAGAATGACTTCTACCACACCATGGGGCCAAACGGGCTTCCTGACACGCTCTCGCTTGACCCTGTGCAAGACTATCTTCTAGTAACTCATACGCTCCCACCTTTGCAGATAGAAGGCATAGTGCTACTACCAAACAAGCACAACACCATTAAAATGAAAACAGTGGAGGGGCAGTTGAATGTGAACGTAAAAGGAACAGGTGTAAGCCAAAACCTTACCGACAAAATGATGTGCCTAGTAAAAAAACCATCGGGCGAAGTGGTACATATTCAGCCCATGAACAGTAGCGAGAAATACTTAGAAGGAACGTATGACCTAGAGATACTAACCCTGCCGAGAACATATAAGAGAATAAAGATCCA
>CAYGTK010000003.1:0-17079 GCA_964352775.1 uncultured Chitinophagaceae bacterium | reverse complement strand
CCAGTAAACGTTGAGTTACCCACACCAGGCATATTGGAATTGGCCAAACAATTTGACGTGAAAGGCGGCATTTTCATGGAAAAGAAAGGGGAGCTAGAGAAGATATACGAAATAAGCGAGGACAATAAAGTGGAGATCGTAGCTTTGCTACCGGGTAGTTATTTCATAATTTACAAGCCTAACTTTAGTAAGGGAACCCACAGCAGTAAAACACTTCAGGTAGATGTAGTACCAGGTGTTTCGGCTAATATCAAATTATAGCAATGTTACAAGAAATAGTAGTTACAGATAAGAAGGACACACGATCTGGCTTTGGTGATGCCATGACCGAATTGGGACATAAAAACCCTAATGTAGTTGCCATGTGTGCCGACTTGACCGGCTCATTGAAGTTGAACGATTTCAAAAAACAATTTCCCGACCGATTTATACAATGTGGCATTGGTGAGGCTAATATGATAGGTATGGCTGCTGGCCTTACCATAGGGGGTAAAATTCCCTTCGCTACCACCTTTGCTAATTTTGCGACAGGAAGGGTTTACGACCAAATAAGACAGTCGGTAGCTTATTCTGACAAGAACGTTAAGATATGTGCTTCTCACGCAGGGGTTACTTTAGGCGAAGACGGAGCAACTCACCAGATATTGGAAGACATCGGATTAATGAAAATGCTACCGGGCTTTACGGTTATCAATCCATGTGATTATAACCAGACCAAAGCCGCTACGCTAGCAATAGCAGAGTATGAAGGGCCAGTATACTTGCGTTTTGGCAGGCCAAAAGTACCTGTATTCACACCAGCAGATCAAGAATTTGTTATCGGTAAGGCTTGGACTATCAGCGAAGGCTACGATGTGAGCATATTCGCCACAGGGCACTTAGTTTGGAAAGCCATTGAGGCAGGAAGAATATTAGCGGAGAAGGGTTTTAGTGCGGAGATAATTAATATTCACACCATTAAACCTTTGGACAACGAGGCTATTCTAAACTCTGTTCGAAAAACAAAATGCGCAGTTTCTGCAGAAGAACATCAGATGAATGGCGGACTAGGCGACAGCATCGCACAGCTACTAGCACGAGAACTACCTACCCCAATGGAAATGGTAGCGGTGAATGATAGTTTTGGCGAAAGTGGTACTCCTGAACAGCTAATGGCTAAATACGATATAGACACACCCAATGTAGTTGAAGCTGCATTAAAGGTGATGAGCCGAAAATAGCATCTGTAACATTGCACCAACTGGCATTCGCCCTTTTCCCTTGCATGCATGGAAGTGTCAGATGAGCACATATTAGCCGCCTTTAAAAGCGAGAGTACCAGAATAAAGGCCTTTGAGCAGCTGGTAGAAAAATACAAGGAACGTTTGTATTGGCACATTCGCCGAATATTAAAGAACCATAATGATACCGACGATGTATTGCAGAACAGCCTGCTCAAGATCTGGAAGTATTTGGGCAACTTTAAAGGTAACTCGCAATTATATACCTGGCTATACCGCATAGCTACCAATGAGGCGCTAAGCTTTATTGAGCAACAAAAAAAGCGCACCAGCACCAGTTTAGATGAAGAAGGCAAGATACTATATCAAGTATCTGCCCCAACGCCAATGCCCGCTGCAGAAGATATAGAAGCACGACTACAGCAAGCTATCGATAGCCTGCCCGACAAGCAGAAACTGGTGTTCAACCTACGATATTACGACGAAATGCCCTATGAACAGATGAGCGAAGTGCTCGAAACTTCAGTAGGTGCACTAAAGGCTTCGTATCATCACGCAGCCAAGAAAATAGAAAAATTTTTAACAGGAGATTAAACCTTTACTAGTTTAGATCATTCAAAGCACTGATAATGAACGACAGAGAATACATAAAACGGGAACTTGAAGACTTGGCGCCAACGCTGGCCAAGTTGAAAAAGCCTGCCCAAAAAGCACCAGAGGACTATTTCGATAGTCTGCAATATCGGGTGATGAAGCAGGTGGAAGAAGAAATAGCATCTGTAACAACCGCCCCTGAACCAAGCTTAACTTGGTGGGAGCAGTTATTTGATAATGCCACCCTATTAGTAAGAGGCCGTTATGCCATTCCAGCCTTGGCTTTAGTGGGTATAACTGTGGCTGTTATCCTAGTCTTTTCTAATAACGATGTTACTACCCCTACTGGTAATTCTATACAGTTAGCTGAGCTTTCCAATGAATCTTTAGAGGATTTCTTGACAGAAGAAGATTGGTATGCTGAGGACCTTTTAACGGAAGAAACGATAGCCACTTCACTTGATGAAAATATAAGTGAAGAAGCCATGCAGGACTATATCATTGACCATACCGATCTTATCGGCGAAAACGAATGGTTATGAGAAGTATAATACTATTACTAGCACTTTGCACCCTAATATTGGGGCAAACTGCAACGGCACAGAATTCAGGTACCTCAAAGAAAGATATAGAGATGCTTCGGGTTACCTTCCTTACTAAAAAATTGAACCTCACGCTTGAAGAAGCTCAAGTATTTTGGCCCGTGTATAATGCCTATGAGCAAGAATTGAAATCCTTAAAGAAGGAGAAAAAAGATGCCTACAAAGACTTTATGCAAAGCAAGGCAGAGTTGACTGACGAGGGCTTTGAGCGATTTGTAGATGATTACCTCATTTTCCAAACGATGGAGCTGGAGATAAAGAAGAAATATCACGCAGAGTTCAAAAAAGTGCTACCTATAGAAAAAGTGGCTAAGCTTTATCGAGCCGAGCAGCAGTTCAAACGCTATTTGTTAGATGAGATAAAGAAACGTCAAGCAAACACAGCTACGCAGAACCGCAGGTATTAATGCTTTTTAATGGTGAAGTAAAAGGTAGAACCAACCCCTGGTTCTGACCGAACCCATATTTTTCCGCCGTGGCGTTCTACTATGTTCTTGGTAATGGCTAGCCCCATTCCTGAACCTGTGTATTCACCACGTTTATTCAATCGCTTGAATATCTCAAACACTTTATCAGCATACTTCTGCTCAAAACCGATACCAGTATCATTTACTCTAAAAAGGTATTCCGTTCCTCTATCTTCCACGCCAATAGTTATCACAATAGGGCGCTCTGCATCTCTAAATTTAATAGCGTTAGCTATCAAGTTTTGAAGTAACTGTTCTAGGTTTGAAGGCACCGCCTTGGTAATTGGCAGCCCTTCTGCCTTTATCTCAGCCCCTCCTTCTTCTATTTCCTTGGTCAGCTTTTCTTTTACACGCTCAAGTGTATCTTCCATGTTCACCTCTTCAAAGTCCTTCACCTCGGTACGAATGTGTGAATACTCAAAAAGATCATTAATAATAAGGTGCATTCGGTCTACTCCTTCGGTAACATAGCCCATAAACTCCTCAGCATCACCATCAAAATTTTTCCCATAGTTACGTTTCAATAGTTGGGTATAGCTAGTTATCATCCGTAGTGGCTCTATCAAGTCATGGGTAGTAACGTATGCAAATTGTTCTAGATCACGATTGTAACGGTCTAGCAGTTCTTCAGCCTGTTGTTCTATATATTCATTTCTACTGATAAGCTCATTCCTGTTCTTTTTCAATTGCCCAGTCATCAAATTGAAGGAGGTGGTAAGTTCACCCAATTCATCATTCGATTTCCGTTTCACTCGCTCCTCCAAATTACCTTCTGCCACCTTTGCGGTTCCTTCAGTTAGCTCTACAATAGGGTTAATGATTATCCGAGCAATATAAATGGAGCTAATAACAGCTAGTATTAAAACCAATAAAATAATAACCACCGTGGTGTAAGAAATAGAGCGAAACACCGTCTCCACAAAAGAAAGTATAGTTGCCTTATTAGCTTGCACGGGTTGCAAAGCAGTTTCTTCAGGCACTACAATAACAGAAGTCCAATCGTACTTATTAGTATAAAAGGAAAGGAGGTCACCGTCATTTTGAATGGTGCCCTCTTGTTGTTGCAGTATGGTTCGGATATGTTCGTACTTAGAATAATCAGGGTTTTGTAAAAACTCCTTCTGGTCAGGATGTGATATTAAATAACCATCTTCCGAAAGCAAGAATAAATAGCCATCTTCCCCAACTTGTCGGTCTGCAGATAGCGCATAAATAAACTTTAGGTCAATCTTGAACAAGAGCGCTCCCTTAAAATTGCCACCTTGGTCTAATATGGGCTGTCCGAGGGTTAAGTATGGTTCTTGAGTATTCTCGGAGATAATAACCTTAGAAAAATAGGGCTGTTTCTTTTCTAGTATTTTAAAAGCAGGGTTTTCTATTACATCTTCTATCATCTCCTGCACCATGGCTAGTGGGCTGGTTTTATCGTACAGTATGTCGCCATACTTACTTAGCACAGCTACCTGTAGTACCGAAGGTTCAATAGCCAGTATGTTGTCTACATAAGTATTTACATCTCTAATGTCTAAGGCTGTAAATTCAGGAGAAACAGACATAGCGATCATTGTATTTCGCAGTCGCTCTATCTCTTTTTCTACAATTAGCCCTTCTTTAGCCGCTGATGACTCATTCTTGAAAGAGATCTCTTTTATGAGATTACTGGAGATCTCAAAAGTTAACTCCTGTTCAAGAGCACCTATGTTTTGACGAGTAACAAGGTATAGAAAGAAACCACTTAATAGTAGTGGCAGTATTGACAATGCTAGCAAGGGGGCTAAATATTTAAAGAACAGCCTATCCATTAGCTAGTGATATTTTACTGAATGTGTATTCCAGAATTTAGCATACATAGTAATAGAATGCTACTATGCATTGATTTTATTAGCTTAGCGGACTAAAATAGGCTGAACTATCAAGAGCACCAAAAAATATTTGGAGTCCTACGGTCGAGCGGAACGCCTACTACTTCTGTTGGGGGTTGTTTTTTGTTTTACCTCCTGTTCCCCCGATCCGCCATATGATATTGTCCTTTCCAGTCATGGAACGGGAAACGCTCATATTGTACACACCTATGAAAATAAAAATGGAGATAAAGTACTCCTAAAAATAATAGAGTATTATCGCGATGGCACTAAAAAAGAAGAAGTGCATTACGATGGTAAAGACAATCAGAACGGAAGCTATAAGGTTTGGTATGAAGATGGTCAACTCAAGTTTCTAGAGTTTTACAAGCAAGGAAAAAAAGATAGTATTTCCCTCTACTACTTTGCAAGCGGACAAATGGGAAGTGAAGAAGTATATAGTGATGGCCTTTTGGTAGGTGAATCGAAGACTTGGTACGAAAATGGACAAGAGGCAACAGAGGCTAGACATAAGAAAGGGGAATACGACGGAAGATTCAAGCAATGGTACGCCAATGGCCAGGTAAGACAGGATGGACAGTACACAGACGGTAAAAAAGAAGGCGAATGGTTAAACTTTGCCCGAAATGGTAAAGAATCATCGAAGGGAGTATATGAAGAGGGGAAACGTGAAGGTAGATGGACTTTCTGGTACAGCAATGGACAAAAACGCGCTGAAGGGCAATACACAAAAGGTAAGAAGATAGGAAAGTGGCCATATTGGTACAGCAATGGCAAATTGAATTCCGAAACCTATTATGAAGAAGGATTAAAACAAGGCTTGTGGCAAGAGTGGTATCCTAATGGAGTAAAAAGCTTTGAGGGGAATTACGAAAGCGGTAAAGAAAATGGTTTGATCCGCACTTGGTTTAAGAATGGAGCAAAGAAGTGGGAGCGTAACTATGTAATGGGTAAAGAAGAAGGGGTGAGCCGTACTTGGTACATAAATGGACGATTAGCCTCCCGAGGAGAATACAAAGAAGGTAAAGAGGATGGTAAGTTCGAGGCATGGTATAGTAGTGGAAATAAAGAGTACGAACGCTACTTCGCATTAGGTAAACCAGATGGCCGTTTCATTATTTACAGAGAAAGTGGTAAGGTTGACAAGGTTGTTTACTACCGTGATGGACAAATGGTGGAGGGTGGTAACCAGCAATAGTGGTTCAACTATCTAATTATCATCCTATTTTAGCGGCATGGTATCGCAACGTCAGTTATTCCTTCGCCACGTAGGCCAAACCTCTCCAGAACCCCTAGGGCTAGAAATAGCTCGTGCAAGCGGTGTTCATCTATATGATACGGAGGGGAAAGAATATCTAGACCTTATTTCGGGTATTAGCGTGAGTAATGTTGGTCATTGCCACCCCAAGGTAGTTGAAGCCATCAAGAAACAGGCAGAGACCTATATGCACCTGATGGTATATGGTGAATTCGTGGTTACTCCACAAGTGAAGTATGCAAAACTGCTCTGCGAGCAGCTACCCAAAGGCTTAGATAGTGTATACTTTGTCAACTCAGGAGCTGAAGCTGCTGACGGTGCCGTTAAGTTAGCAAGAAGGCTAACCCAACGCCCAGAGGTATTATACTTCAAGCACTCTTATCATGGAAGCACCTCGGGTATATTATCCTTTTTAGGAGATGAATATTTCAAGCGAGCGTATCGGCCATTAGTGCCTGGTGGCAGAATGTTGGAGTATAACAATATGGACGACCTGAACCACATTACAGAAGATACCGCCTGTATAATAGTGGAGCCCGTTCAAGCAGAATCGGGCATCAACCCTGCTAATTTGTGTTTTTTGCAAAAGATAAGAGAACGCTGCACTGAGACTGGCACCTTGATGATTTTAGATGAAATACAAACAGGGTTTGGACGTACAGGCAGCCTATTTGCCTTTCAGCAATATGGTGTAGTACCCGATATACTGCTTATAGCCAAAGGAATGGGTGGGGGTATGCCTATTGGTGCTTTTGTTAGCTCTACTGAGCGGATGAATACGTTTACGGTAAACCCCGTATTAGGCCACATCACTACATTTGGTGGACATCCAGTAAGTTGTGCTGCTGCTACGGCTAGTTTAGAGTTGCTTTTAGAGGAAGACTGGGTAGCTAAAGCAGAAGAAAAAGGCCAGCTGATTGAAGACCGATTAAAAGGCCACAAAGCCATAAAAGAACTCCGACGAAAGGGATTGATGATAGCCCTTGATATGGGCACTACAGAGCTCAATATGGCTCTTATACAAGCTTGTGTGGAAGAGGGCTTGGTAACCGATTGGTTCTTGTTTGCCGACCATTGCTTGCGAATTGGACCACCATTATGCATTAGCATGGAACAAGTAGAAAAAGCCTGCATTACCTTATTGGCCGCTCTAGATAAAGTTGGCAGCTGATGCTTAAGAAACTTATACGCTACCTGATACAGGGGGTACTCGTTTTAGCTCCCGTGATGATAACGATGTATCTTTTGTTCGCTATCATAGGCTTTTTAGACCGTAGTTTTGCCGCATTACTTGAGCCTCTATTTGGAGTTGAACCAAGAGGCTTTGGGTGGATATTAGGCCTTATGCTTATCGCTGGAGTAGGTTATTTAAGCGGAACGCTCATTTTTGCTCCGCTCTTTCGCTCTTTGGAAGGCTTGCTCACCGAAGCACCTATACTTAAGATAGTTTACACCTCCGTTAAAGATCTCTTCTCTGCCTTTATTAGCGATAAAAAACGGTTCGACCAGCCTGTTACAGTTAAAATAAACGGGCACGATGGCTTTCAGAAGATCGGCTTCTTGACTCGCGAAGATCTTTCCTTTCTTAAGTTAGAAGGTATGGTAGCGGTATACTTTCCACACTCTTACAACTTCTCCGGAAATCTTTATGTGGTAGATAGAAAGCTTGTTACCAAGCTCAACATATCTTCGTCAGATGCTATGAAGTTCATCGTATCAGGCGGGGTAACCGAAATGGAGGAAACCCATATCAAAAAAGTAGATTAAGCTTAGTGCTGAACTTGTACCTTGGCTACGCCAATCACATTTCCTTTAGCGCTTATCAATTGAACAATGTAGCTACCAGTAGCTAATTCTTCTACTGAAACTCTTGCTATACCTTCTTCCTTAATAGCTTGTGTCATTACCGCTCTTCCGCTCATATCGTAAAATATGGCTTCTGTTGGGTTACTCTCTGAAGCTTTCCAGTTAATAGTAAGTGAGCTAGTTACTGGGTTAGGGAAGAAGGTTAACGCCTCTAACTGTCGCTCATTGATACTAGTAGTGTCAATTGGAGTATTAGTACGGCAAAGCGCTTCTACACTATCGCAATCAGTAACGATATTATTGAAGTTATCAAATACCGATACACACACATTGTATGTTCCCGAATCAGCGTAAGCGTGTGTCACATTGTCACCAAAATCTATATTACTGCCATCGCCATAATCCCAGCTTGCAATACCCACTCCATTACTTGATGTATTGGTAAAAGCCAGCTCATTACAACCTGTAGAGTCAACTGTAAAAGATGCTATAGTAGGCACTATTTCTGGTTTAACCTCAATTACTGCCCAACCTGTACTTTGAATAAATGGCACGCCATCATCTTGTATTACATAGCTGAAGCTATCTACACCAACAAAAGCCGCATTAGGTGCGTAGGTTATAGACCCACCGCCATTATTGGTAAGCATACCGTTGCTAGGCATTGCATTACTGATGAAAGAGATATTGTCTAGATCAGGATCAACATCATTTGCTAATAGATCGATAGTTACCGAGTTAGGTTGATTGATAGAACGGAAATCTCTACGAGCCAGTGGTGCATTGTTGGTTCCTGTTATCTTATTTACATCTACACTATCACAAAAAGTATCGCTACCGCTTGCGTTAGAAGCTGTAAGGCAAACGTAGTATTTCTGGTTGTTTACATAAACCTTGTTCGGGTCTCTTGTATCATCTAAAGGACTACCATCACCAAAATCCCATGAAAAAAGTGCTGCCGTGCTCGATGAAGTATTGGTGAACTCTACCAACCCACCACTTGGGTTGCTCCAAGTAAAGCTAGCTGTTGGAGCGGGTGGCGGTGGTGTTCTGTTATAACTAACTGCATTAATAGCGCCCGATGTATCAAAAGTCATCGCTATTAATGGCGTAGGTATTTGATTAGATAACCAGTTATAGGTAGTAGTAACTCCTGGGTCGTCCAATACATTTATGGTTTGTGGGATAAAACCACCAACAATAACATCTACATCCACACGAGTACGTGTAGTTTCAACTCGTTTTTGACGAATGGCGTCATAACTTCCAAGTGGTGTGATAACTGTCCCCCAACCATCTATCTCGTCAGTAAAGTTCGATTCAAAACGAACACGAACTGCCTCTAACGATACTCCCACAGGAATTGGTAATTGAGCAATGATGTTCGGTGGAATAGAACTAGCCTGAACGGTCTCATCAAATGCATAATTTCCAGTAAATGAACCACCAAATTCTACGTCATAACGATATTGGTCGTATGCTGGGGCAAAGGTTAATGTTAACGGAATTCCCGTTCCAAGCGGGTCGCCAGCTAGCCCTTCAACCCTGTAAGAATTAGGAGAGTTGTTTACATATAAGTAGCCTTCATTGTCTTGGGTAACTGCCAAGTTCGAGTTGGGAAAGCTACTTCCTCTTGGTGTTGAAGAAGGATTAACATGCCAAGTTGTATCTCTAACTACTTCCACTAAGGCACTAAAATCCCAAGTTTGACTTGCTCCTGCAGTTCCTGGAGAAATACTTGGTGCAAAAGGAACAGTATCACGAGATGATATTTCTACATCACCCAAAACAGGGCTATCCGCAAAAGTTATCTTGATCTGTGCAAATGAGAAAAGGGTGCTACACACTAGTAGCAAGGTCAATATATATTTCATGATGTGTGGTTTGATGGTTAGCCGTTCAACATTACTGGCATTACCAACATTAAAATATCTTCATTATCATCTTTGTCGGTAGGTATTAAAATACCTGCGCGGGTAGGAGATGATAAACGTATTTCTATTTCGTCGCCTTCAAGCACGTTCAGCATTTCGATAAGGAACTTGGCATTGAAGCCTATTTCCATATCGGTACCATCGTAGCTACAGTTCAAGCGCTCGTTTGCTTCGTTAGAAAAGTCAAGGTCTTGCGCGCTTATTTGTAAGTCGCTGCCACTTATCTTCAGTATCACCTGATTGGTGGTTTTGTTAGAGAAGATGACGATACGCTTCAAAGAACTTTGGAAGTCTTTTTTAGCAACGCTTAGGGTATTGGCATTGTCGGTAGGGATAACCGCATTGTAGTCTGGGTAACGTGCATCTATCAATCGACAGATCAAGTTCACGTTCTCAAATGCAAAAAAGGCATTCGAGTTATTGTAAGAGATGCTTACGTTGGTTTCGTCACCAGGTAAGCTGCTCTTAAGTAAGTTCAACGCTTTTTTAGGAACGATGAATTGGGTATTGCTTTCGCTCTTAGCGTCTAATCTTTTGTAACGAACCAGTTTATGTGCATCAGTAGCCACAAAGGTCAAACCTTCATTGTCTAACTGGAACATCACACCCGTCATTGCCGGACGAAGTTCATCGTTACTTACTGCAAAGATGGTTTTGTATATCGCATTGGATAATACAGAAGAAGGAAGATCGATACTAGTAACATCTTCTGCTACAGGAATTTTTGGGAAATCGTCGCCGTTCTCTCCAGCCAATTTATACTTACCGTTATCAGAGGTGATCTCGATACCGAAAGTCTCTTCGTTTACAGTAAATGAAAGCGGCTGTTCTGGTAATGTTTTCAATGTATCCAACAAGATCTTTGCTGGTATAGCTATACGACCATCCTTCTTTGACTCAATAGACAAAGAGGCCGACATAGAGGTCTCTAGGTCAGTAGAGAACACGGTCAATTGACCATCATTTATATCAAACAAAAAGTTCTCCAGAATTGGAAGAACGGTGTTCGTGCTAATTACCCCACTGATCAGTTGTAGATGCTTTAGAAGGGTGGCTGAAGAAACGACAAAATTCATGCGTTATCGGTTTGCCACAAATATAACCAAATGCTAAAAGTATCTAGCTATTGGGTTTTACAAATTCTGCATGTGCACGGAGCACTTTATTGAACACAAAATCTTGAATGATCACAAAATCCTTCCCTTCGTTTATCAATGCGAAGTATCTATCAGGGTCATACTTCACCATATCACCCCTTTGGTCGTATAGGGTTTTCGTTCGTTTGTTAGGCGGCATACGGTATATCTTCACCTCTTTACTTCCACCCGATTTATCAGTAACCGTCACCACACAGTAGGGCGGGGTAGCTAAAAGGGAGTCCTTTTTACTGTGCTCATTAACATACACTTCGGCATTCAAATTCTCAAAACCATCTAAGTAGGCTGTGGTTTTAGGGATGTTCACTTCGGTTACAGACCCACTATTATCCTTAAGCTCATAGTCGTTCAGGCCCTTAATAGTAAGCGAGTAACTATTCTCGGGCTGGTTGGTATAAGTAAGCGATACTTCACTTATCTCATCCACCTTATGGTTGAATACCGTTAGGTCTCTCCAGTCCAATTCATCAATAAAGTATCTGGAAGATAAGCCACCACCAAAACCAGGTATGTGAACGATGTATGGGCGCTTAGCGCGTTTACCATCTATCTGCATCAGCATAAAAGTGGCATTACCATCTTTTATCTCGTGTCCTACAAAAAAAACACGCTCTGCTTTATCCATATTGTCTGTAAACACTTCCACCTTCGTACTTTGGCTGGCTATTACCTTTATTACATTATCCCAAGCGGCATCAGAAACAGACTGTTGCACCTTCTGCTTTTTCAACGTTTCAAGTAGCAGATCTACTTTATAAGGAGCAGCCACAAACTTGTTGTTGATCATCCAGCTTTCGCCGTCTTTGGTCAACGTGGCTTTATCACCTTCTTTATTCACCATGAATATTTTGGTGATGGCTTCTACGTTTTCTACTCTAAAGTTCTTGTCGTCTACTGGCAGTTCTGCCTCTTCCTTTTTTAGATATACACTAGCGGCAATAGCCACAAGCACTACCAATATCAGGAGGTATATTAAGTTCTTTTTCATTTAGGCCGTGTATTTATATCGTCGGTAAGAGGTATAGCCTAGGCCAAATAACAATACTAAAGCAATGGGTGTAACTACTGCAATCAACTGCCACTTGGTTTTTTCTTCTTTTATTTTCACAGGGTCTAGTCTGCGTATTTTAAGCTCTTTGTTCCGCGCTTCTATCAACTGATCGTTATCGGTCAAGAATTCAATACAGTTCAGTAAGAATTCCATATTGGCTGCCGTATTTCCTGAAAAACGATTGAAGCCCAATGGAAATACACCACCATTTGGGTTTAGATCGCTACTAGCAACATCGCCATCACCCACTACTATCATTCTTGCGTAGTTACTTTCATCCTTCACCTTCAATCCTATACTATCTTCATACACCTTCATAAAGCCAGCATCTAATCTATTTGTAAATAGAGAAGAGAACTGCCCTTCGGCCAACCAAGCTACTGGTAGGTATTGACTACCGAATTGTGCCTTACTTGGCTTTTCTTTAACAGTAGAAAAATGCAATCGCACAGGCGGAAACAGTGCCTTGCTATAGGCAGAGGTCTGTAAAAGCGGTATGCGGGTCAATTTTCCCATATTGTTATTCTTCGTTCGTTGAACGGTATCAATGGTATTGGCAAATCGCATGGCTACTTTGTCAATACCCTTAACCGTGGCGTGCTTTTCTGTTGACCCAACCAATGGATGGTAGAACCATGGGAAAAGCTCTGTTTGTGGTGCATCGCCCAATACACCCACCACTAATGGAATGGGTTCGCATTGAATATCTTGCACCAGATCGCTATTAAGACGAAAGCCATAGCGAAATAGTTGGTCGGCCAGTTCAATATCTCTTGCTTGGGCCATGTAGGCGATCTTTCCGCGCATGCTATCCATTTCCGCATTCACAGCGTCTAGCAGCCATAATACGCTACCACCGTTCATTATATATTGGTCTATCTTGAACTTGTCTTTAGTGCTGAATTGCTCCACCGGTTTAGCTACCACCAATACATTCACCGATGGCGGTATGCTTATCATCTGGCTCATATCTATTCGGCTAACTCCATATTGTAGTTCAGATAAGCTCTGGCTTAGGTCGCCCAACTGTTCGTTAGATAATTCTCCGTGCCCTTCCGTAAAGGCTATTAATGTTTGTTGGGTTGCTCCCGCTCGGCGGAGGCCATTGGCTAACTTATATTCCAATAGTTCTACAGAAGTATTTAGCACCTCTTCTGAATTCTGCCCCAATTGATTTTCTAATAGCTGAACACCTACCCTTCTACCACGATGGAAAATGACCATGCCAGGGAATATTTCAGTTGCCCTAAAACCCGACTCATCTTTCAACTGTAAGTTAGTGGGCTTTATGCCCATTTTAGAAAGCTCTTCGCGAAGTACTTGTCGTTCTTCGTCATTATAATCTTGCTGCGGATCTTCAAAGGCAAATTCTATTTTACCATTACTGTAGTAAACGAACTCCTCGAGCATCTCACGGGTACCGTTCTGTAATCGTTTAAACCCTGCGGGGAAATCACCCTCTAAGTAAACTGACACGTAGAACATGTCATCTAAGTCGGCCAATAGCTTTTTGGTGGATGGCGAAAGGGTATAGCGTTTTTCTTTAGTCAGGTCAAAGCGCTGAAAGTATTCTCCGCTGATGTAATTCACCAATAACAGAATAAGCGAAAAGACCGCTATGCGAATGATACTGTTGCCTATGTTCTTGCTTTTGCTCACCACTTTCTGCTTTGTAAACTTGTAGTAGTAAGGAAAATGAAGAAGGCTGAAACAGACAAGAAGTACACCACATCGCGAGTATCTAAAACACCACGACTAATGGAAGCGTAATGGTTCTGAATGCCTAAAGCACTTACGAAGCCATCAATACTGCCGTAAAACATTGGCATTTTGGCAACAAGATCAAAAGCTGCAAATACGAAGAAGCACAGGAATACCGCCAGAATGAACGACACTATTTGATTAGAGGTTAGCGACGATGCAAACAAGCCAATGGCTACAAAAGCTCCGCTCAAAAATATCAAGCCAAGAAAGGAACCCCAAAATCCACCGCTATCCATATTCACCTCTGGTCCGCCAAGGGTGTTCACTACCCAATAATAAATGAGTGTTGGTAAAATAGCCAGCACCACTAAAGTGAATGCCGCCAAGTATTTACCCAAAATTATCTCGTGTTCGCGCAAGGGTTTGGTAGAAAGGAATTCAATAGTACCTGTGCTGAATTCCTCCGCAAACATGCGCATGGTAATAGCTGGTATTAGGAACATGAATATCCAAGGAGCATAAAAGAAGAGCGGGTCTAGCGTAGCAAAACCGTATTCCAGTATACTAGTATCAGGAAATACCCAAACAAACAAGCCAATAACCAGCAAGAATACTACTAGGGACATGTAACCTATTAGGCTACTTAAAAAGGTGCTTATTTCTTTACGATATATACTAAGCATCGGCCTGATTACTTCTTGTTAATTGCTGGAACACATCTTCCATAGCCACCTTATCTTCATACAGCGAGATCAGTTTATGATCGCTAGCTTTTACGGCATTAAAAATAGCAGCGGGCACTTCGGCATCGGCGTCGCATTGCAATAACCATTCGTTACCCGACTTTTCTGCCGAGATAACTCCTTTAATGTTTTTGAAAAAGCTTTCGCTTACATTTCCTTCAAAGCCCACATGTACGCTCACCTTATTGTTCATAAGGGTTTTCATGTTGGCAATACCTTCGTTGGCTACCAGTTTGCCATTATTGATAATAATAACCCTATCGCACATGGCCTCTACCTCTTGCATAATGTGGGTAGAAAGTATCACGGTTTTATCTTTCCCAAACTCTTTTATCAGTCGGCGAATGTCTACTAATTGATTGGGGTCTAGTCCACTGGTAGGTTCATCTAAAATGAGTACCTCGGGGTCGTGTAGCATAGCTTGGGCTAATCCCACACGCTGCTTATACCCTTTACTGAGCTGACCAATGCGCTTCTTGCGCTCTTTAGTAAGCCCTGTCATTTCTATCATGTCGTCAATTCGGCTCTTACCAGATTTGCCTAGTTTATGGATACTGGCTACCAGTTCTAAAAACTCACGCACATACATATCGAAGTAAAGCGGGTTACTCTCGGGTAGATAACCAATTTTTTGTCGGGCCTCTAGCGAATTTTCTATTACCGATATACCTGCTACCGTTGCCATTCCACTTGTAGGCGGTATGTAGCCCGTTACCATTTTCATGGTGGTGGATTTACCAGCACCATTAGGGCCTAAAAAACCCATTACCTGTCCGCGTTCGGCTTCAAAGCTGATGGCATCTACGGCGGTTTGTTGGCCGTAAACTTTGGTCAATTGTTCTACTACTACAGACATAATTATGCTAGCGCACAAAATTAACAAACTAACGATGGATGATGCCATTGCGGTATATGCTACTGGAAAGAACTTTTTCGCTATTAAAAGAACCATAGCGGGCGGTTTTTGAACGAAAAGGCCCTTTTTGGTGCATGTGCGGTGCACTCTATTTTAAAGATGCAGTGATAGCAAGGGTTTCAGGGGTGGGTTTTGTCACCCTAGTAGAGGGGCTGTGAAGTAGTAGTGATAAAGGACACATCTAAATATGGGGATATTTGAAAGTGTACTTAATTGATTTTCAATTATATAAGAGCGGTTGCTTTTTCTTTAGGTGTTTGCTTAATTTAATACATGAAACCAAGCCTGATAAGATGAGAATTCTTTTTTCCATATCCCTAGTATTTACCTTGTGCACTGGGTTGTTTGCTCAGTGTAGTTTTAATGGGCTGTCACTTAGTGAGCAAATGTTGGTGCCAGATACGATAATCCAGCTTCAAGTGGGTGATAGTTTTACTTTCACTCGCGAATTTCAAAATTTTGATACCATTCAAGGAATAGCAGTTGAATGGTTGATAATTGACTCCGCCACCAATTTACCACCAGGTCTTTCTTTCTCAAGCTTAGAAATGAGTGGTAATGATACCATAGAGCCAAATGAGTTTGCCTGCTATACCATTTCTGGCATTTGTACCGCAGGGCATCCAGAGTCGGAAGCGTTAATTTGGATAACGGCTAAGAATAGTTTGCTACCCAATCCAATATCTGGTAACACAGGATTTGAAAGCTTAGATATTAACTCTCCCCCTACCAATAAATTTAGTTTTTATGTGCCTTGGCCATTAAACATTACAGCATATAAAACTATAAATCTATCCATCTACCCCAACCCTACAAATGGCCTTACAAACTTAACCTGGGCAAACGAAGTACGGCAGGCAAGTTTCCAGTTAATGGACATTACTGGTAGAGAGGTTTTCACGAAGGAAGAAGTATCGGGAAAGGAACTGCAGTTTGATGTAAGTACCTTACCCCAAGGAGTTTATTACTATCAACTTTCACAACAAGGAGAGCGTTTAAGCAGCGGTAAGTTCATGGTAAAGTAATCACATAGTTTAACACCGTTTGGTAAACTAAGCGTCCTTTTTCCATTATCATTATATATGCTAGAAGCTATAAACACAGCAAAGCGACTGCTGCTTTTCAAGATTAATCGAGAGGAGATACTTGCGTTTAATAAGTATCATCTCTGGTTGGGTTTACTGGGCACTTGGGTAGTAGGTATGGGGCGTTATTGGGATGACCCCAAGGCTAAATTATTACAACATCTAGGGCTAGGCTCGGTCATTTACATTTTTGTGTTGGCTTTTTTTATTTGGTTAGTTGTTCAACCTTTTCGCACTAAGGATTGGAGCTACCAGCGGGTATTGACTTTTATTAGCCTAACATCCTTCCCGGCGATTCTCTATGCTATTCCAGTTGAGCAGTTCCAACCCATAGATATAGCTAACAACTATAATGTGTTGTTCTTAGCTGTTGTAGCCTTTTGGAGGGTTTGTCTACTTTTTTACTTTATGCGGGTATTTGCACAGTTAGGTATCTTAAAAATGATAACGGTAACCCTGCTTCCTTTGTGTATTATAGTTACCAGTTTGTTCATGCTCAACTTACACCACGTGGTGTTTAACATAATGGGTGGAGTGCGAGAAACTACAGCCCACGATGGTGCTTACGGCGTTTTAATGATGCTTACAATTGGTTCTGTGATTTTAGTGGGGCCACTGTTTTTGACGTATATAAGTTTGATAGTTTATGGAAAGAAAAAAGGGGATTAATGGTTTTAGGC
>CAYGTK010000002.1:72971-80667 GCA_964352775.1 uncultured Chitinophagaceae bacterium | reverse complement strand
AAATCAAGCTAAAAAAATGCGCTGGGCTGCAAAGGCTTCGGCTGCGCTTTTTAGCGGGCCACGCTTCTTTGTAAGCTGGTTGTTAATTCTGTTTAGAATACGACTATCATTTTCTTAAATTTCTAATTCAATTAAACCAATAGGAACATGAGTAAAATACTAGTGCTATTATCAGGATGCGGTGTTTATGATGGGTCGGAGATACACGAGAGTGTGCTGACCTTGTTGGCTTTGGATAAAGCAGGCTTGAGTTATCAATGTGCTGCGCCTAATATCGATCAACATCATGTGCTTGATCATACTAATGGCGAGGAAATGGACCAGAAGCGTAATGTATTGGTAGAGGCTGCTCGTATTGCCCGGGGTGATATTAAAGATCTGGCGCAGGTTCACGCTAGTGACTATGCTGGCTTAGCTATACCTGGCGGCTTTGGGGCTGCTAAAAATTTAACCAAGTGGGCATTCAGTGGGCCAGATGGAGAGATAAATGGCGAGGTAAAGCGTGTGATAAATGAATTCGTTAGCATTGGTAAACCAGTTGCTGCTATGTGTATGGCCCCAACTGTGGTTGCAAAAGCATTAGCTGACAGTGGCGTAAAAGCACACTTAACCGTAGGTACTACCGAAGAAGTATCGCCTTACGATATTGCTGCCATTAGTAGTGGTATGGAAGCTATTGGTGCTGTGGCGGAGATGCATGCGGTGAAGAATATCTCCATTGATGAAGACAACAAGATAGTAACTGCCCCTTGCTATATGATGGAGGCCAGTATTTCAGAAATGAATATTGGTATTGAAAAAGCTATTGGGCAGCTAGCAGCTTGGTTGTAAGCTTACCAATCGTCGGAAGCAGCTGCTGGTAATGGCTTAGCCATAGTAGCTTTTAGGTTCACTATCAAACCTTCCATAAAGGTGTTCACCTGTCCTACATATTGCTGATTTGTAGTGTGCATTTTATCATCGGTGTTTAACCACTGGTGCACATAAGTTTTAGGCTGGCTTACCATAAAAATATCATTGATAGTGAATTTGTACTTACCGTCTTTTACTGATACACTAATGTTGTATTTCACCAACCCTTTTCTGATCTTCTTACCCTTCACGTAGTTGAAAATATCTACGCCGTGCTGTCCAGCTATCTTTTTATTCTCTTCTTTCGTTTTTATTACCGCGGTAGGGTTCTTGTAATAACTTGTATACCAGGTGTTTAGACGAGCATACAAGTCGGCGGTAGATGCGCCTTCTATAGTCACTACTTCACCATATTCGGCCTTTCCTTCGGCATTTAGGGGAAATGTGGCGCTATCTTGAGCAAATAGAGTAGTGGCAAGCACTAAAAACAGACTGAGGGTAAGGTGTTTCATCGCTAATAGTATTTGAAATAAAGGTACACAAAATCCGTTTTAGGGGTAGATATAGCCAATATGAAGAGCTATCCACAGCTATGCGCCTAAATGTGGATAATATGCAGATGTGACAAGGGTTTGCGCAGGTTAAATGGGGGCGGAATTCCGTATCTTTATCATTCAATAATAGCAACTGTTTATGGCAGATCAAAAATCAAATTATACAGCCGATAATATTCAGGTATTAGAAGGTTTAGAAGCGGTGCGTAAGCGCCCAGCGATGTACATTGGCGACATCGGTAATAAAGGACTACACCACTTGGTGTATGAGGTAGTAGATAACTCTATTGATGAGGCACTGGCAGGTTATGCCAAAAATATCTATGTGACCATTAACGAGGATAACTCTATTACTGTAAAGGATGATGGTAGAGGTATACCTGTAGAGATGCACAAGAAAGAAGGCCGTTCGGCACTAGAGGTTGTTATGACCGTGTTGCACGCTGGTGGTAAATTCGATAAGGATACCTACAAGGTTTCTGGTGGATTGCACGGTGTTGGTGTTTCGTGTGTAAACGCATTGAGTAGTAATTTGAAAGCTGAAGTACACCGTAATGGTAAGGTATGGCAGCAAGAGTATAGTGAGGGTAAGCCGCTATATGCTGTTAAAGAGATGGGGCCAACGGATACTACGGGTACTATAGTAACCTTTCATCCCGACCTTTCCATTTTTACAGTTTCAGTATATAACTACGAAACTTTGATGTCTCGCTTACGTGAGCTTGCTTACTTGAACAGAGGAATTAGCCTTACCATCACTGACCTTAGAGATAAGGATGAAGAAACAGGCGAGTATCGTTCTGATTTTCTCCATTCAGAAGGTGGTTTGAAAGAATTTGTTCAATATTTGGATTCTACTCGTGATCCGTTGATAGCTGAGCCTATCCATGTGGAAGGTGAGCGTGATAATGTGATAGTAGAGGTTGCTATGCAATACAATACTTCTTATTCAGAGAACATCCACTCTTACGTGAATAATATTAATACCATTGAAGGTGGTACACACGTAGCTGGTTTCCGTAGGGCAATAACGCGTTTATTCAAGAGCTATGGGGAGAAAGAGAAGTTATTCGATAAGGTAAAATTCGATATTACTGGTGATGACTTTAGAGAGGGATTGACTACCGTTATTTCCGTTAAAGTACCTGAGCCTCAATTTGAGGGACAGACCAAAACTAAGTTGGGTAACAGCGAAGTATCGGGTGTGGTAGAAAGTGCCATGAACGAAGCTTTAGGACACTACTTGGAAGAAAATCCTAAGCAAGCTCGCCAGATAATAAATAAGGTGATATTGGCTGCTACTGCTCGCCACGCTGCTCGCAAGGCACGTGAAATGGTACAGCGTAAGAATGTATTAACGGGTAGCGGACTACCTGGTAAACTAGCCGATTGCTCTAGTAAAGATCCATTTGCTAGTGAGATATTCCTAGTAGAGGGAGATTCTGCAGGTGGAACGGCTAAGCAAGGCCGTAACCGTGAGTTTCAAGCTATTATGCCTTTACGTGGTAAGATATTGAACGTAGAGAAGGCGATGGAGCACAAGATCTACGAGAACGAAGAGATCAAGAACATCTTTACCGCACTAGGGGTGAAGATAGGTACCGAAGAGGATGACAAGGCCTTGAATATGGAGAAATTGCGTTACCACAAGATAGTCATCATGTGTGATGCGGATGTTGATGGTAGCCACATTGTTACTTTAATATTGACCTTCTTCTTCCGTTACATGAAAGAGCTGATAGAGAACGGCTACATCTATATTGCAGCGCCGCCATTATACTTGGTGAAGAAAGGTAAAGAATCGAAATACTGCTGGAACGACCAACAACGCGAAGAGGCTGTAAAAGAGCTAGCTAAAGGTGGTAAAGAAGATTCAGTAGGTATACAGCGCTATAAAGGTTTGGGTGAGATGAACGCCGAGCAACTTTGGGAAACAACAATGAACCCAGAGGCTCGCACATTACGCAGAGTAACTATTGATAGCGGAGCTGAAGCTGACCGTATATTCTCTATGCTAATGGGTGATGAGGTTCCACCTCGCCGTGAATTCATTGAGCAACATGCGAAGTATGCTAAAATTGATGCTTAAGAGCTTATAGTTCTTAAATTATACAAGAGAAGGTCTTACAGCAATCTAAGGCCTTTTCTATTACAGAGAATTGGATAGCTAGGATACTGTTGTCCGAAATGGACTTAGGGTTTTTACAACCCTATACCAAAGCCAATATTAAAGAAAGGCTGGCGGCGCTGGTAGGCCAAGTTGGTGTTGAGGTTGATCAACATTTGTAGCGAGAGGAAAGAGTTTCTGCCCATGGGCACATTATAACCACCACCAGCAAAAACGGTGTGGAAAGTTCTTCTTACCTCAGCTATATCTCCTGTATTTAGGTCTTGATAGGTAACTTCCCCGTTAAACATAAGGTACTCCACTTGAACGAATAGCTCGTCCCAAACAAATACTCTGTCGAATACCCGAGCACCATATACACTTGACTTAAGCAGATCTTCTGGGTATTGTCCCCTTAGTGCTCTCCAATAAGTGTATTGATAAATAAATCCTACTCCAAATTGAGTTCTATCTATGGGGCGATAGGTAACTACGGGAGAAATGTCAACATAAAAAACATCACCGAAGCTAGCACCTAAAAAGCCACCGATGGCCATTTTACTTTTATCGAAGCCCTTCTTATCTTCTTCCTTCTCATCGGCAGGGCCTGGTATCCTATCTGAGTCATTCCCTCTAACATCTCTATCGCTATTCCTATCCTTTTTTGGAGCTGGAGTATCGTAGTAATTATCGTCATCATACTGTGCAGATACATTTTGCCCATAAAGGCAAAATAGAACAACGCATAGTATTTGGAATATAGACTTCATCTACGTGGTATAACTGTATTGGTTAATGTTTGTTGTGATCAGTTTAATATTTTGCCAGGGTTCAATATCCCTTTAGGGTCAAACACTCGCTTTATGCCTTTCATAACTTCCATCTGCGCATCAGAAAAAGCAATATCCATATACTCTCGCTGCACATAGCCAATACCATGCTCGCCCGAAAGTGTTCCTTTTAAAGACACTACCAATTCAAATATTTCACGGATACCTAAAGGTAGCTTCTCTTCCCAAAGTTCATCACTTAAGTCGCCTTTAACAATGTTTACGTGTAAGTTACCATCACCAGCATGGCCATAGCAGATGGAAGTGAAGCCATACTTTTTACCGATGTCTTTAACACCTTTAAGTAATACGGGTAGTTCTGCACGTGGTACTACAGTATCTTCTTCTTTGTAGGTAGAGGTCTTTTTTACACCATGCGCTACATTTCGGCGAAGCATCCAAAGGTCTTCTTTCTGCTTTTCAGAATCGGCGAAGAGTATTTCTTGTGCCTCAAATTTCTCGGCTACTTCGTAAATACGTTCGCAGTCTTTCATCAGTACTTCCATATCGTTGCCATCTACTTCAACTAGTAGTTGTGCTCTAGTATCGTCAGCTACCTGTATGTTCACCATACTGCCCAGGTAGTCTAATGCTTTATCAATAGCATCGCGCTCCATAAATTCCAAGCACGATGGGGTTACCCCCGCTTGAAATATAGCCGAAACCATTTGACAAGCTTTCTCAGGCGATGTGAATGGTATCAACATCACTAAATTCTGCTTAGGGTAAGGTATTAGTTTTAGTACTATTTTGGTAACTATGCCCAAAGTACCTTCGCTACCTACCATCAACTGAGTAAGGTTGTAGCCTGTAGAGTTTTTTAGCACGTTAGCACCCGTCCACATAATATCACCGTTAGGTAATACTACCTCTAGGTTCAATACGTAATCTTTAACTACACCATACTTCACCGCCTTTGGTCCACCACTATTTTCCGCAACATTTCCACCGATAAAACAGGTTCCTCTGCTTGATGGGTCTGGTGGATAGAAAAGACCTTTTTCTATTACAGCCTCTTGCAATACTTGTGTAACTACACCAGGTTCGGTGGTTATTTGCAAGTTGCGTTCATCTATTTCTAATATCTGGTTCAGCCGCTCAATGGATAACATTACACCACCATGAATGGCTAATGCGCCACCGCTCAACCCTGTACCAGCAGCACGAGGTGTTACTGGTATTTCAGCATCGTTACACAGCTTCATGATCTTACTGATCTCTTCAGCATTCGCTGGTTTAACTACCACTTCTGGAAAGAAACTAAAATCTTCCGTTTCGTCGTGATCGTAGCCTTTCATCGATTCATGATCTGCCAATACGAACTCTTCGCCTACAATGGCTTTCAGCTCATCTAGCAATGTGGTATTTACCTTATTGAACGACATTTTGAACATAGCGTAAGTTTGTATTACAAAAGTAACGGTTATTGGCGATCTTCTGTTGAGTGAAAATGCACAATTAACCTACATCCGTGGACAAGGCACTACCATCTTCTGCGTATTTACAGGCCGCATACCTTTATATACTAAAGACACCTCGAAACCGCCAATAGCATTACTTGCTGCGGTAAGGGTAGAAAGGTTGATGTCGTAGTTGGCTAATATGCGGAAGCGCTTGTACTCCATGCCTAATAGCGGGACAAAGGCATCTTTTGCACGATAAGATACACCTGCAAGCAATACGATGTTATCCAATACACCATCGCCACTAATGCGGTAGCCAGCAATTGTACTAACAATTATCTCGCTGGCTTTGCGCTGGCTCATGTAAAGAAGTGCCGGTTCAAAATGCAAACGCTTTCCTACCGGTAGGTGTGCACGAGTACTTACCGCTGGGCGCATGCCTAGTCTGTTAGCAGCATCGTAAAAGCTTTCTTTCGGTTTATTGAGATGAAGCATAGAAAAGCCTACCACCACATTATATTTCTTAGCAAATAGAGCAGAGAAGTGTGTTCCTACACTTAGGTCAAAATATCCGAAATTCTCATTCGCATTGGCCTCACGACTGGGTACATCTGTATCAAAAAACAGGTCGTTCCATTGGTTATCGAAATAAAGCTGCTCGTAGTCTATGCCCTTTTGTACATAGGTTCCGCCAACACCTAATGAGATGCTGTACTTGCCTTCATTACCAAGCACCTTATGGTAAGCAGCGCTCAAGTTTACTTTTGTTATTGAAAGTCGGCCGTCACCAGCGTAGTCATTTAAAAACGAACCGCCTACACCTAACCAGTCTTTACCTAGTTTACTTCCTTTTAGCAATCCTGCATCACCAAAAAAGCCATAGGTCATGTAGGTAAAGCGCTTATCGTTCTGCGCCCAAGGCCATTGTTGTTTAATATGCCCACCAACTCGCCAATCTTCTTGAAAGAAGCCTGTTTCAGAAGGATTTAAGAAAGTAGGAGAAGAATAGAATTGGGAATAATGCACATCTTGTCCATACACCCCTAAGGCAATAAATAGTAGGATGATATGTACTAGTCCCTTCTTCATTATCTCAGTAAGGTCACATTTCCTTTTCGTAATTCGGTTTTGCCACCGTCTTCAAACCAAGCTTCTAGCGTGTATACATACACTTCCATTTCTTGGTCTTTATTCTTGTAAGTGCCATCCCAGCCAACGTTTATATTGTCGGTTTCAAACAACAGTAACCCCCACCTATCATATACTTTGAAATCGAGTTTGCTCAGCCCATAGCCTCTAACAAAAAGCACATCATTCTCTCCATCGCCATTAGGGGAAAAGGCATTAGGCACATCTACTATACCTCTAAAGGTGATTTCCAAAGGCAGACAAATATCATCTTGACAGCCAAACAGGTTGGTAACCGTTAAGCAAGGTTCAACAGCGCCTTCCATGCGGTATTCGTGTTCTGGGTCACGTTCGGTACTTGTGGTACCATCATCAAAGTCCCATTCTGAAGAAGCGGCATCTACACTTTCATTATTGAATTGGATGATGTCGAATATCTCATAGCTGGTAGTATCGGTACTGAATTGTGCAACAGGGTAGCCGTAGGCACTTACTGTAGTTGTAGCAGTATCGGTACCATTACAAGTTTCGGGGTTGCTAGCTATAAGGTTAATGCTGTATTGTCCTTCATTCTCAAAAACAAAAACGGGCAGACTATCTGTAGAAGTCTCTCCTAAAGAAGTTTGCCACACAAGCGTCTCTGCATTAGTGCTAGACTCGGTTATTTCCGTTTGATGAGGAAAACAGCCACTTGTGGCATTAAATGTTGCGATAACCGGAGGTAATAAAATAGCCTGGCTGGTAATCGTATCGCGAGCCAAGCAGCGGGTAGCATTGGTAGCTACTAGTGTAATGTCAAAGGTATCTGGCGAAGTATAGGTA
>CAYGTK010000002.1:60820-72961 GCA_964352775.1 uncultured Chitinophagaceae bacterium | reverse complement strand
GTGTGGGACTTGCTTGAGTGCTGGAATTCCCATCGCCGAACGACCATGCCCAACTAGTAGCATCGGTACTTTGGTCGGTGAATGATATAACTAAGGAATCACAAACATTTGCCAGAGTAACTTGACTGAATGCGGCTGTTACATCGTCTTCAAATACAGTTATGGTAAAGAAAGCGCTATCAACTATATTGCAGCTTGCAGAATCGATTACGGCTATATAGCCATCAAAACTACCTGTTTGCAGATAGGTGTGGCTAGGGTTCTGTAATTGCGAGGAAGAGCCATCTCCAAAATCCCAGTAGAATTCTTGTCCGCCTAGGCTATTGTCAGTAAAGTTGGCTGTGTATGGTAGGCAACCGAATGTATCGGGCACTTGGAAGGAGGCCACCACAAATGGGGCAAACTCCACCCGCTTAACTATAGTATCAGCAGCATTACAAGCAGTATCATTTGTGGTTATAAGGGTAATATCATAAACGCCAGCAGCACTATACTCGTGTCTAGGGTTTTGTGATGAAGAAGATGCTCCATCGCCAAAGAACCAGTGGTAGTCTTTTACTCTAGAACTTTGGTCGTTCAACTGAATAACAAAGGAGTCGCAACTGCTGATAATATTTGGAATGAAATCAGCGGTCATACTATCATCTTCAACAATGATCTGAACCACAGATGTATCAACAAAAAGAATGCCGATACAGGTGGTAGAATCGAAACCAACTAGGGTTACATCATAGGTGCCTACTTGGTTGAAAGTCTTAACTGGGTTGGGTAAAATGGATGTAGTACCATCACCAAAATCCCAGTAATATTGCTGTGCATTTACGGCATTACCATTAAAGAAAACAGTGTGTGGCACACAACCTGCATCTGATGGGAAAGCCAATACATCTACCTCTACCCCAATAAGGTCGAACTGAAATTTTGCAGCACCAAGGTTACAGTTGGTACTTTGATTGATAGACGACCAAGCACCGGGAGTGTATGGGAAATCATCGTTGTTACCACATCCTGCACACACGGCTTGGTATATAACCCCGTTTTTGTCAAAACGGCTAGTTCCGCCATCTAGGTGTTCTTGGCTTTGGTCACCCCCAAAAAAGCTAGCGTACACTCTGGTTTGTGCCCTTGGGCCTAATACAAAGAAATAGAAATCGTTGTTATCAGTAGTGCTTTTAAAAGCATCGGCAGTGGTGCTTAAGCCATTAGTGGTAAGTGGTGGGTTGGCAGGGCCAGTGCTAGATCCCCAGCCAGCACAATAGATATTTCCACATACATCTACCAAGAAAGCAGTTGGTGAAATATCAGGATCGCCATCGCCTCTACCGAAGGTGGTCAAGAAATTTTGACTAGCCAGATCGGGGGCAAGTGAAATAACAAATTGCCCACTATTAGGCTCGGCATACACACCAGGTGTAGGAGTCATTTGCCCAGCAGTTTGCCCATAGATATATACATTATCATCGGCATCGTTCTGCACAAAGTAAACTTGGTCGTATTGGTCTGTACCAATAAAGGTAGAGTTGAGGATAAGAGAACCACTATTATCAATGTGTACCACAAAACCATCTGCTCGCCCACCTTGAAAGGTAGTGGTTACAGCTGTTGGCGACATAGTGAGCCCATTGCTTACCGTTCCACCTACAAAGTAAATATCGTCGTTACTGTCAAAGCTTAACCCATAAGCCGCATCATCTTCACGATCGCCGTAATACGATGACCATTCCAAGTTACTCAGGTCTTGGTTCATTTTGAACACACAGGCCATTTGCCCACCTACGTAATTCCGCTGAAAGCTACCTGGTGTAGTAGGGAAGTTACCTGACTGGGTACATGTAGCTACGTAAACAAAGCCGTTATCATCCACCAATATCTCTCCACGGGCATCATCGGCATAGTTGAATTTTAAGGAGCTAATTGCGAATGGTGCTGCCGATATATTGGTAGCATCATCAAGGGTTCCGCCCAGGTAGGTAGATCCTAATAGAGCCGTACCATCAGCATTCAATTTAGAAACCACAATATCCATTTGCCCTGCATTAGCTCGTTGTAAAGCATTGGGTGTAAAGGGGTAATCGGTAGAGTTAGATCTACCCATAATGTGCAACTCACCAGCATCGTTCACTACCATACTGTGTGGCTGTTCGTTGGTAGTACCCCCTATATAGGTGGAATACCGTAATGAATCGCCTGTAGGGTTGAACTTAGTTATCGCCATATCAGCATCAAAACCAAGAAGGAATTGCCCTCCTGAATTCACCCCACCTGCAAAAGTGCTTTGCAAAGCTCCCACTTGTGGACGAATAACATAACCTGCCGAACGAGCAATACCACCAGCATAAAATGAACCCTCTAGGTCATCGGTTGCTGTAAACCCAAAATTATCGGCCGCTGAACCGGTATAGGTAGAAAAGATAAGGTCAGGGTCGATGGTTAAGGGATAGTTCTTGTTGTAGCCATCAGGTAGCTGAAAACTAACCGTGTTGTTGTGCAATTGGAATTGGCAAGCCACCGCTATTTCTTCGCCATCTATTAATTGGTAGGCATATAGGTTGGTCTCTTTAACGGCATTGGCAGTAGTGGAGTAATGCAACTCGTTATTTATCACCTTCAGGTCGTCAATTCCATCATATCTTATCTGGATATTCTTTGGGTCGGCACCGGGCTGTAGGGTGAACTCGTATTTTAAGTGTCTGTCTTGTCCGAAAATGGACATATCGATACCGGGATACAGATCATGGTAGTTCACACGGCGATGTGCGGCTACTTTGCTGGCCCATTTACTAGGGTTGGTACCTAAATAATAGTTCTCGTAATCTAGATAAGCTTCCTGTACAGAAGTGTTCGCATTGGCATTGGCACCAACAAAATTCATTCGATAAACATGGTGGCGAACCTCTAAAGTATCAGTTACACAACCGTGATGTATATCATCAAAACTATCAAAGTCTTCCCCATGAATAAAGTGGAAACTCCAACTGGTATCTTCTAAGAAAAGCGCACCAGTATTGAATCGTAGGCGGTATTGAATATCCTCATGCCATTGCCCCTTGTTCTCACTAAAACGGATGTTGGCAATACGATCGCTTTCTGCAGGAGCCATCGTTCTACAGCCATTGTGCGCATGTAGCATCGATATGCTAATGGCAAGGCTTAAAAGCAGTAGTGTACAGTGGCGTAACATAACATTACTAAAATACGGCATTTACTACTAACTATGCGACTTTTGAACACAGATGAGCATAGTAGTGTAATTCCTATCTTTGGCTATTCAATTTAAAATTTAGCAATAAGTAGCATGAGCACAGCGCAAAAAGCACGTATGCCTAAAGGTATACCTTACATTATTGGAAATGAAGCCGCCGAGCGGTTCAGTTTTTATGGAATGAAGGCCATCCTTTCGGTGTTCATGACCCAATACCTTGTGAACAGTAGCGGTGCGCTCGACTTAATGCCAGAACACGAAGCCTCGTACTGGTATCACATATTTATTATAGCTACCTATGGTACACCTATTTTGGGTGCTTTGTTATCTGATATTTTCTTGGGTAAATACAAGACCATTATAGGTCTATCTATTGTGTATTGCCTAGGGCACCTGGCCTTAGCGCTAGACGAAACTAGAATGGGTTTAACCATCGGTTTAACCCTTATAGCCATTGGGTCTGGAGGAATAAAACCTTGTGTATCAGCCCACGTGGGCGACCAATTTGGGAAGGATAACAGCAGCCTTATCAATCGAGTGTTCAACTACTTCTACCTATCCATCAATTTTGGGTCGTTCGTGGCTACGTTAATTACGCCATTGCTATTGAAAGAATACGGACCACATGTAGCCTTTGGTTTGCCGGGGCTGTTGATGCTTCTTGCTACTATCGTGTTCTACATCGGTCGTCATGAATTCATTTCAGTAAAAGCTGCGGGTTGGGCAGTATATAAGCGCGACTTATTTAGCAAACAAGGGTTGAAAGCCCTTGGTAACATGAGTATCATCTATTTTGTGTTCATCTCTTTCTTCTGGTCGTTATTCGATCAAACGGGCTCTACTTGGGTGTTTCAAGCTAAGCGGATGGATAAACTGGTCGACCTTGGGTTTTGGCAGTTCGAGCTACTTCCCTCGCAAATACAAGCCGTAAACCCTATTCTAATACTAACACTTATACCCGTTTTCACCTTCTTGGTCTATCCATTTATTGAGAAACGGATGAAGTTCTCGCTGATAAAACGGATAATGGTAGGCCTCTTTTTAGCGGCTATTCCCTTCGCTATTTGTGCCATGGTTGAGCAGCAATTAGTTGATGGTGGAAAGCCTTCTATCATCTGGCAATTTGTGGCCTATATCTTCTTAACTATTGCCGAGATATTGGTATCAATTTCTGCCTTGGAATTTGCCTACACACAGGCACCTAACACCATGAAATCATTCATTACCAGCTTCTATTTATTGTCGGTAATGGTGGGTAACATGATAACCGTAGGGGTAACAGGTTTTATTATAGAGCCACTAGAAATAGCAGCGGTAGAAACAGGTGCTAAAACCTATGTGGAATTTAAGGACGAAGCCTTAGCAAGCGACCTCTCCCGTATCTCTTTTGAAGGAGCTGCAGGATTGGAAATGCCTGATGGCAGTGGTTTGCAAGGCACCTTCTTTTTAGCACCAGCCGAAGGCAATAGATACGAATTATTGGATGCTAATAAAGAGTCGCTTACCTCAGTGGGTACTTTTGCTCCGCAAGAAACATTTGCCGCCAAGTTCAGCAAGCTGGATGGGGCGAAATACTTCTGGTTCTTTGCTGGGGCTATGTTTGCTGTAGCAACATTATTCGTGTTTGTGGCTATGTGGTATAAAGAGGAATTCTACATCCAAACGGAAGAAGATTACGAACTGCCCGACCCATCAGTATCGCAGAATTAGGGGGTTAGTAGATGGTCCATAGTAGTAACAGTCAATAGTCGTAGTCAACGGTATTAGCGCCTAGCTGCTTCATTAAGGGTAGGTCATCCTGAGCATGCAGCGTAGCGTAGCGAAACGGAATAGTCGAAGGGCGGTATGGCAGTAAAGACACCTTACCTGAGCCCTCCGTCACTATTTTGACAACAGAAAGCAAACTACCACGCATTTAATCCCACCAACCCGTATTTTTGGCTTTTTATTCTAAATAAAAAATGGACTTAACAAACGGCAGGTACACCATTCAAGGAATGGATGTGCTGGAATTGGTAAGGCGATACGATTCGCCACTTTATGTATACGATACCGAGCAGATGGCTAAGCGCTATAAACAGCTTACCGATGCTTTTGCCAATACCCGAGCTAAGTTTAAATACGCCTGCAAGGCACTTACCAATCCCAACATACTGCGCTACTTACGCGAGCTGGGCGCTGGGCTCGATACCGTTTCTATACAAGAAGTAATGCTTGGTTTGCAGGCTGGGTTCGATGCTAAAGAGATAATTTATACCCCCAATGGCGTATCGTTTGAAGAGATAAAAATGGCCGTGGAACTTGGGGTGCATATCAATATCGATAACCTATCAATTCTGGAGCAATTCGGGCACGAATATGGGGGCAGCGTTCCCGTTTGTATTCGCCTGAACCCACACATTATGGCGGGGGGAAATGCCAAGATAAGCACCGGCCATATTGATAGTAAATTCGGTATATCCATTTACCAAACCCGCCACCTAGAGCGATTGGTGAAATCGACCGGGCTGCAGGTGGAAGGCATACACATGCACACCGGATCGGAGATATTGGATGTAGATGTGTTCCTTCGCGGAGCAGAGTTATTGTTTGAATCGGCCGAACATTTCAAAGACCTAAAATTCATGGATTTCGGTAGCGGATTTAAAATACCCTACAAACCCAACGACCTTGGTACCGATGTAGAATTAATGGGCCAGCAACTGGGCGATAGGTTCAACGAGTTCTGCAAGGCATATGGCCGCGATTTAGAGTTATGGTTCGAGCCCGGCAAGTATTTAGTGAGCGATGCTGGCTACTTTTTGGTGAAGGTGAATGTGATAAAACAAACCACCGCCACCGTATTTGCTCAGGTAGATTCTGGTATGAACCACTTGGTGCGCCCTATGATGTACGACTCGTATCACCACATTACCAACATGAGCAACCCCGAGGGGAAAGACCGCATTTACACCGTAGTAGGCTACATCTGCGAAACCGACACCTTTGCCTGGGACCGCCGCATAAGCGAGATACACGAGGGCGATATACTGGCCTTTCACAATGCTGGTGCCTACGGCATGATGATGAGCAGCAACTACAACAGCCGCTTCCGCCCCGCTGAGATAATGCTAGTGAACGGCAAAGACCACCTCATCCGCCAACGCGAAACTTTGGAGGATTTGACTAGGAATGTGGTGGAGGTTAGTTGGTAGGGTTTTAGTTTATAGGATGAGTATAGGCTAACATAATATCACTGTATAGAAGATCAAAAATTCACTTTTTGATCTTCTATCCATGAGTGAATTCGATTACCGCTACAATCCAATCCATTTGGTGGACACACTCTGTTTATAATTGTCCACCTATCCAAATCATTCCACACTCCGTATATTTCCCAAATTACAGGGTCTTTTTCTTTCTGAAACTTCACGTTTATAAGGCAAGCAAATTTATCTCCCTTTGGAATAGGTTGTACGTTTATTACGTCTCCTTTGTTTAAATTATATACAGAGAGAGGTTTCACTTTAAACGATGCACCACTATTACTCGAGCGGTTGCTGGTGCTTAAAGAGTCAATCCAATCACCGAATACAACGAGCTTCAGTTTAATCTCTTCCTTAGTTGTGTAACTATATTTTTCCAAAACCTCTAAACCGCTACAACTAGGTCTACACTTATTGATAGTAGTTTTATCATTTCGATTTAAATTGTCTGTTTTAGTTTCTTCTAGTTCGTAGTTAGTTATATTTTTTTGAAGGCCGTTGGTCTCATTTTGACAACCTATAATTAAGGGCACAGCGATGAATAAAGAGAAAATGGTATTATTTTTCATGTTTTTTCTTTAAAAATATAACATTTTTAATAAATCACATAATCAAATTAGACATGTTGATTTGTAGTGGTGTTTAGCTACACTTCATCCGCTAACGAGAAAGCTTAACGTGCAATGTGGTTGGCCTATTAGTTATACTCCTTACTACCACTTAACACATCAATGCGTATCTTTTGCGCCACACAATGAAAGACCACATAGCCTATAACGACCGACTATTTTCACGATGGGCACCCGTATACGACGGCTTTGAGCTGCTGCTATACGCTGTGCGAAACAAGGTAGTGCAACAAATAAACCCCACCAACGCAGCAGTATTAGATATAGCAACGGGAACGGGAAGTTTGGCCATTGCCCTAAGCGCCACCGCTAATAGCGTAGTAGGTGTCGACCTATCGGCTAAAATGCTGGAGGTAGCCAAAAGGAAAAAGTACGGCAGCAACCTATCATTCCTACAAATGGATGCCAGCAGCATGACCTTTCCCAACCAAGAATTTGATGTGGTAACCATAAGCCTAGGCCTGCACGATATGCCCGTAGCAATAAGAACCGCCGTGCTACAAGAAGCAAAACGCGTATTAAAACCCGATGGCAAACTCTATATACTAGAGTACGACCTACCCACCACCAAACTATCAAAAGTGATAGCCACCAACCTGATAAACACCTTCGAGAGCAGGTACTTTAAGCCCTTCACCCAGCTCAACTTCACCCAATACCTAACCGATCAAGGCTTCACCATACACCAAAAAACCAGCCACCTATTCAGCCACTTACAGCTGCTAAGCCTATCGGTAAAGTAAGCCACCCAACCAATTACGCATCATAACAGGGCGTGCCCCTATCGGGCCGGGCTATCCGTTAAACTCCTCGCCTCGTACCTCATCTGCGGGGTTTAGCCTGTCCTGAGCGATAGTCGAAGGGCTGCTATCCCTCACGCGGGGTGTAACGAAGTAGTCGAAGGGCTGCTATCCCTCACGCGGGTAGCTCGTTACAGTAAACATACCAGTATAGCTGTCATCCTGAGCGCGTAGCAGTCGAAGGGTGTGCGCGTTGGCCTTGTATTGTTGGCACGAGCATTCTTACTTAGTAGCTACAGCATAAAATTTATCCATCGCCCAGCACACCCGCCCTTCGACTATTCCGCTACCGCTCCATGCTCAGGATGACCCTGCGCATTTTGGTAATTACGTCATGCGACGAGTAGAATAGTAGTCAAAAACAAAAGCGTAGGTCACTCAGAGGTACTCGAAGAGTGGCGTGCCGAGGAGGGTACAGTGTATCCACCGCCCAGCACCGCATGGTTTCCCGAATAAAGTCGGGACAGGCAGAGGACCTCACCATGACTCTGTGATGCAATACATTTATGTCATGCTGAACTTGATTCAGTATCTGGCGTGGGCAGGTTACGTTCCACACATCTTTCTATCGTGAGGTCCTGAAATGAATTCAGGATGACAATGGTTTTTGGGGTGTTAAGTAGTGTTAAGGGTGTTAACCTACTTAACAGGGTTAACAGTGGTTAACACTTACTACTTTAGCTCTTGATAGCTTTTATACCCAAAAATCGAGGAAATCTCCATCTTGTAGGATATTTCTCCATAATCTTATTAGTGGGAAAAGGCTCCATAATATCGCTAACTAAGAATCCACTATTTCCCAACTTGCTGGGCGGACATAGGAAAATCTCTCCTAAGCCGCCAAAACCCACCCCTGAAACCCTTGCTATCACTGGACCGGGTTTTTACACTGCACCGTAATTGTACCAAAACATCCCATTTTGTGACGTTTATGTTGGTTTTGAAAATTTGAGCTATTCGGCTAACTTTAGTATTCAACCAAAATCAACCAACATGACAAGGATATTTGTAGCCATATTGATTCTGTTTTTCAGTGCTTCAGTTTTTGCTCAAAACCAAGGATTTAACTATCAAGCCGTTGCTCGAGAAGGGCAAGGAGCAGTGCAGGCCAATACATCGCTAGATGTTAGGTTTACCATTTTTCAGAACAACTTACCGCCTGCTGGACTTATCGTTTACCAAGAAACGCATAGCGTTACCACCAGCGATTTGGGCTTGTTTACAGTAGTGGTAAGTGATGGGGTAGTTGATGCTGGAGATTTTTCTACCATTACCTGGAATGGCAACACCCACTTTTTGCGGGTAGAACTGGATGATAACGGCAGCTGGGTAGAAATGGGTACATCAGAACTAGAAGCCGTTCCCTACGCTAAGCATGCATTATCGGCCGAAACTGCTGATAATGCAAATACCGCCGATGCTTTGACAAATCCGATTTGGCAAAAACCTGGAAGCATAGTAAGCTTGGCCGATGCGGGTAGTGTAGTAATGAATGATGTTAGAGTTAATCCCGAGGGGTCTTCGGTTGCCATGCGCCTTGATACGGCATTGCAATTTCAAAATGGTACCCAGGCTACGTACATCTATGCCAATGGCGATGGGCAAATGGTATTTAGCATGAATTCGGTAGGGTCAAGTGCTCCAGAGTTGATAATTGATGATGATAATGGCGGCGTGATCGTAAAAGATAAACTTAAAATAGATGCCGCACCTACATTAGACCCGGAGCCGGGTACGCTGCACAGTAACTCGCTACCTATTGCCTACGGCTATATATCGGGAATAGCTGTTCAGGTAGATTATGGAGTGGCATCGGTAAGCTCTCCAAACACGGGTGAATATGAGGTAACACTATCAAATGGTTTTTCTGGAACCCCCGTAATTATAGCCTCGCCGTATAATCCGACAGGGTCTGACGAAATTGTATCGGTTGGTCAATGGAGTGCTTCGCAAAATAGGTTTACCATATATGTTAGTGACGAGACAGGTTCCCCCGTGGTCTCTAACTTCTTTTTTGTGGTATACGGTACGCCCGACTAACAATTTGCCTTATATCAACTATTGTTTGCGGTTACGTTTTTTTGAGATTGAATTATCGCACAAGTTACTTCAATGCAAAAAACTAAGGTCTACCAGCTACGGACTAAAATCTAGTTCACTATCTTAGGCGTCCTTAAATAAACGAACCAAAAAACACATACATACTATGGCACTACAAGCTGCTTATAAAGAAATAGTAGATGGCGCAATTAAGGCCATCCACCAGCGTGAATTTTATGCGCAATACCCCGAGCACCCAAAGGCTTATGGTGAAGGTGCATCGGATGTTGGGTTGGAACAATACCAAGCCCTACTGGGGAAGAATTACGAAGCCCTTGGTCAGGATGCCGATAGCTGGATAGGAGAGGAGGAATCGCCATATACTCGCGAGAGTTTGGGCATTAAGTACCCATCGGTTTCGGTGGCTAAATACATCAGCAATGCACAAACAGCCCTTAAAAGCTGGCGCAAATTATCAGTAGACGATAGAGCGAATGTATTGGTAGATAGCTTAGAGCGTATTAAAGAGAAGTTTTTCCTTATTGCTTATGCTACCCAGCATACCACGGGCCAATCGTTTATGATGAGCTTTCAGGCTAGCGGCCCTCACAGTAACGATAGAGCGTTAGAGGCATTAGCATTGGCTTACCAAGAGTTGAGCCGTTTTCCTGAAACAGTAGCTTGGGAGAAACCAATGGGCAAATTCTCGGTTAAGTTGGATAAGAAATTTAAGCCAGTACCTAAGGGCGTGGCCTTGGCCATTGGTTGTTCTACCTTCCCGGTATGGAATACCGTGCCTGGAGTGTATGCAAGTTTGGCAACGGGTAACCCAGTTATTTTAAAACCTCACCCTAAGTCTATATTACCTATCGCAGTTGTGGTAGCTGAAATTCGTGATGCCTTAAAAGCAGCAGGATACGACCCTAACGTAATTCAACTAGCAGCCGATAGCTCTGATAACTTGATAACTAAGCAACTAGCAGAGAATGATGCTGTAAAAGTGATAGACTACACCGGTGGTTCAGCATTTGGTAGCTATGTAGAAGGCTTGGCAGGTAAAGCAGTATTTACAGAGAAAGCAGGCGTTAACTCAGTTATATTAGATAGCACCCCCGACTTAAAAGGTACCTTGCAGAACTTGGCTTTTGCCATTTCTTTATATAGTGGGCAAATGTGTACCGCTCCGCAGAATTTCTTTATTCCCGAAGGAGGAATAGGAACACCAGAGGGCAATGTGAGTTACGATGATGTAGTAGCAGGCTTTAAAGCATCGGTAGAAGGATTGGTACATCATCCTAAAATGGGTGCGGGTACTTTAGGTGCTGTACAAAGTGATGTAACTATGAATCGTGCAAAGGGCAGTGCTAACTTGGGCGGAAAGGTATTGTTGGAATCGGGTTCTATTGAAAATACAGAGTTTCCTAATGCAAGAGTGTGCACGCCTGCCATAGTGGAAGTGAATGCCGACCAGCTGGATGTATATGAGCAAGAGCTATTTGGCCCTATAGTATTGATAATTAAAACGAGAGATACGGCCCAGTCTATTCAGCTAGCCAAAAGTATGGCTGAGCAGCATGGTGCAATAACTTGCGCAGCGTACAGTACCAACGAAAGCACCGTGTTAGAGATAGAAGAGGAAATGGAATCGGTATTTGCACCGGTATCTATTAACCTAACAGGGGCTATTTGGGTGAACCAACATGCAGGCTTTAGCGATTTCCACGTAACGGGCGGTAACCCAGCAGGTAATGCATCGTTTACCAACCCAGAGTATGTAAGTAAACGCTTCGTTTGGGTAGGACACAGAAGAATAGCGACACAGAACTAACATATTTCAGAAAATAGTTAATGAATGTCTAAACTTATTTTGCAGCTTTGCGTTGCAATGTTCGTTCTAACTAACTAAACGCTAAATAATTAAGCACATGAAAACTCTCTCAACTTTATTTCTAGCCTCTCTTACGCTACTATTTGTTAGCTGCGGTGGTGGTGCAGAAACTGTAGAAGCAAAAGACGCAACTGAAACTCCTGCAGTGGTGGACGAAACTCCAGCTGCTACAACCTACACTTTAGATACTGATGCAAGTAAGATAACTTGGACCGGTGCTAAAGCAATAGTAGATTCTAAGCACACTGGTACGTTAAAATTATCTGCAGGTAGCCTTACATTAGAAGATGGTAACGCAACAGCAGGAAGCTTTACTGTAGACATGACTACTTTGGAT
>CAYGTK010000002.1:0-60810 GCA_964352775.1 uncultured Chitinophagaceae bacterium | reverse complement strand
ACTTTGGATAACACCGACTTAGCAGATGATGCTGACTTGAAAGCTAAACTAGAAGGTCACTTGAACTCACCTGACTTTTTTGATGTAGCAGGTAATCCAACAGCTAGCTTTGAAGTAACTAGTGCAAACCCTGTTGAAACTGGTACAGAGTATACGCATGAGCTTACTGGTAACATGACCATTAAAGGAATAGCCAAGCAGATCACTTTCCCAGCGAAAGTAGAAGCAGTAGAAGGTGGTGTTAAAGCAAGCAGCACATTCGCTATCGATCGTACGCAGTGGGAGATCAAATACGGTTCTGGTTCTTTCTTTGAAGGATTAGGCGACAAGGCGATCAAAAATGAGATCGAATTGACTTTGGACCTAACTTTTACTCCAGCAGGAGCATAAGCCAAGCCCAATAAATTATATAGAAGGCCCTGTGCATTGCGCAGGGCCTTTTTGTTTTTATTTGACCTTCTGTGGGTTAGACATCTTTTTTTGCCCATCATGACTTATTTTTATGGAGTTATCTAACTTCGTTCAACATCAAACCCTCTCTAACGATGAGCTTCACACGACTAACCGAAATATTAGACCACCAGCTAGCCACCTATCCGCAACCCGATTGTTTGGTGAGCAAGGTCGATGGTAAGTGGATACCTTATTCTACCCAGCAAGTGGTAGATCAGGCCAATGCCTTTAGTCGTGCCTTCATAAAGTATGGAATACAGCCGGGTGATAAGGTGGGGCTTATATGTGGTAACCGCCCCGAGTGGAATTTCATCGATATGGGTATCCTACAAGTACAGGCCATTAACGTGCCTATATACCCAACCATTAGCCCACGTGAGTATGAATATATTTTCAACGATGCCAAGATAAAAGTGGCCTTTGTTGAGAATGCAGATCTGTTCAAAAAAGTGAATAAGGTAAAGCAAGAAATAGGCAGTCTGCAAGACATCTACACCATTGAAAAGGTAGAAGGTGCAAAACATATCAGTGAGTTTTTAGAGCTAGGTAAGGATGTAGACCAAGCTGAAGTTCAAGCTAAAAAAGATGCTATTGATCCGGGTGATGTAGCTACGTTCATTTATACCTCGGGTACCACAGGTAACCCTAAGGGAGTAATGCTATCGCACAATAATTTGGTGAGTAATGTAAAGGCGGTAACCCAGATATTAACTCCACTTGATGATAACGCAATAGTACTTAGCTTTTTACCACTTTGCCACGTGTTTGAGCGGGTAGTGATATACAACTACTATGCAGTTGGCGCATCAGTGTATTACGCCGAAAGCATGGAGAAGATAGCAGATAACCTTAAGGAGGTTAAACCACACTTCTTTACCAGCGTACCGCGTTTATTGGAGAAGGTGTATGATAAAATAGTGGCTAAAGGCTTAGACTTGGAAGGGTTTAAACGAAAGCTATTCTTCTGGGCTTTAGACCTTGGTTTGAAATACGATGTTCGTGGAAATAACAGCATGTGGTATAACATGAAATTATTCGTAGCACGTAAATTGATATTTAGTAAGTGGCAAGAAGCCTTAGGGGGTAACCTTATAGGTATTGTTACTGGTGCAGCAGCATTACAATCAAGATTAGAACGCGTATTTAATGCGGCAGGAATAGCTGTGCGCCAAGGATATGGACAAACGGAATCATCGCCAGTAATTACTATAGGCCATTTTGAAGAAGGTAGCTACGAGTTAGGAACCGTAGGGCAGGTATTACCTGGAGTAGAGGTGAAAATACACGAAACATCAGGCGAGATACTCTGTAAAGGACCAAACGTAATGGTGGGTTACTACAACTTACCGGACAAAACTGCGGAAACCGTGGTAGATGGTTGGTTGCATACAGGTGATGTAGGTGAATTTGTAGATGGCAAATACCTTAAGATAACCGACCGTGTGAAAGAGCTTTTCAAAACTAGTGGTGGTAAGTACATTGCTCCGCAGGCATTAGAGAATAAGATGAAGGAGAGTCCACTAATAGAGCAAATGGCTGTAGTGGGCGAGAATGAAAAATTTGTAGGTGCATTGGTTATTCCGAACGAAGAGAACCTACGAGATTGGTGCAACCGCAATGGTGTTGAATTCACAGAGATGTTCGAGATAGTGAACAACAAAACCGTTATTAAAGCCTACGAGGCCGAGATAAACGAGATGAATAAGGACTTCGGTAAGTGGGAGCAAATAAAGCGCTTCAAACTACTACCCAACCAATGGGATGTAAGTACCGATGAGTTAACGCCAACCCTGAAGCTAAAGCGCCGGGTGATAAATGAGAAGTACGCACAAGAAATAGCTGACCTATTTAACGTGTAGGTTTGCCTTAAAGGGTTAGATCTTTTTTATAATCTCGGTAAACTGGTTAGCTTCACTACATGGAGATAACCTTACAACAGTGGAGTGAAAAGGGTGCTTATTATCAATTGCCTAGTGTTAATGTAAAAGTTTTTTATGTTGACCTGGGGGATAAAGATGCAGCTGCGGAGAACACACTATTACTTTTTCATGGTTTTCCTGAGTCTTCTTATTCCTATCATAAGGTAGTAGATAGACTATTGCAACGTTTTGGTAGGGTAGTGTTGTTAGACTTTCCTGGCTTTGGGTTTAGCGATAAACCACAAGAAGGTTACAGCTATTCCCTATTGAACCAAGCCGATACCGCACTTGCTATTTGGAAACATATAGGTGTAACTGGTGGGCATTTGTTAGCGCACGATATGGGTGTGAGCGTAGCCACTGAAATGCTCGCAAGACAAAATGGTGGTGAGTTGCCCAGTTGGTTTTCTGCTGGTGTGCAGAGCATTACGTTCACCAATGGTAGCATAGTTATGGAATTCTCAAAGCTTCGTATCGCGCAGAAAATATTGTTATCTCCTTTCGGTCCGTTATTAAGTAAGCTGAATAACTACACCATTTTCAGCCATCAAGTAAAAAGTGCGCACGGAACGGATGGACTTTCGGCACAAGATATTGAGCTGCTTTGGATACAGGTGCAGCATAAGGGTGGTAGTAAAATTAGCCACAAGCTAATAGGATACATCCGCGACAGATACGAACACGAAAAAAGTAGGTGGTTACCAGCTGTTGCCGATACAGACCTGCCCGTGCATATCTGCTGGGGTACTGCAGATGCTGTAGGCAATGTAGCAATTGCTAAGTATTTGAAAAAGAAAGTAAAACCTACGGCCAAGCTAAGCTTGATGGAGGGGGTAGGCCACTTCTGCCAACTGAGCGATCCTGAGATTTGGTTGGAGCAGGTACTAGCATTTTATTAACGGCTCATTTTAACAAGTCGACCAATACCATTAACTTGGCACAATGCTAAAGAAACGAACGAACGTACAATTACTAGCTATACTGTTCGTGCTATTTTTAATGATAGCAGGGGTAAAGTTTTTAGATCATAAATATCACTACGGTCATCAAGAAGTTAACCTGTCTCGACTTATTGAGGCTTCTTCTACAGATAAATAGTTCGCTCTAATACTTCACGATACGCTCTTGCCTATTGAATTTCTTTCCGCGAATGTGTAGTAGGTAAGTGCCTGCTTCCAGATCATTTAATTGGATGGTTGAAGTACCTGTTCCGCTGATGTTCTTCAGTAGCTTACCACTAATATCATAGAGCAATATCTTCACTTCATCAGAAGTAATTAGCTCCACCGTCAATTCATTGCTAACCGGATTGGGATATAATTTCAGGCCTTCCTTACTAATAGAAGTAATACTAGTTAACTGGTCTACCGCTACTTGTTTTGATAGGCTACAATCATTTGCGTCGCTTAAGGTAAGGCTGTAAGTTCCTGCAGCTAGTGTTTCTAGATCAGCCAATGTTGAGTTATCATTCCATAGATAACTATAAGGAGGCGTTCCTCCTGAAACTGTGCTAGTAATAGTGCCATCTAAATTACCCCCACTAGCTCCTGTTGCAAAAACACTCAAGCTCAGGCTATCGGGTTGGTTGATAGTATATGTTTCTTCAATAGCTGCTGAATTGGCATCAGTAAGTGTTAGTGTATAACTGCCTGCTGAAAGGTCTTCAATTAGTTCGCTTGTTCCACCTGTACTCCATAAATAAGTAAAAGGCATTGTTCCACCAATGGGGTTTATCGTAATTGAACCATCCATTTCTCCATAGCAGGTCACGTCTGTAGCTACACCTTGAAGCGCTATGCTTTGAATATCAATACTGTCCATTACTTCACAACCATTTGCATCTGTTATGGTCACATTCACAACTCCTGCAGAAAGGCCTGTAGCCGTTTGCATCATATCACCATTACCCCAGTTGTAGGTATACGGGCTAGTTCCACCAGTAGGGGTTGCCGTTGCTGTGCCTGTGCTTCCTGATGTAGGCGTGTAGGTCAAATTCCCTGTTAGGCTATTTACATCAGCCACATCGTATTCTTGAATGTATTCGTAATTGGCAGCATCAGTAATAGTAACCGTATAGGCTCCTGCTGATAAGCTATTAACAGTAGCAGAAGTTGCTCCCGTATTCCATGCATAGGTAAAGGGTGGGGTGCCGCCAGTTACATTAGTAGCTATGCTGCCATTACTTGCAGTAGAACAGTCGGCATTAGTTATCTCAGGTTTTGGTACTATGTCAAATGCAGTTCCAGAGTTCAATACTTCCTTAGTAGCATCGTTCTGAATGAATACTAGAGTTCCCAACTCGGTAGAGTTCCAGCTAGGGTCAATATTAATTTGATAGTTGAGCAATACCTCTCCGCCAATAGCCGCTGGAAAAAGATCTACCCCGCCATTAGCAGGTAACATCGCTCGGAATACATTATAGTGGTCATCCTCTCCATTTGGCGCGGCGTAGTTCACTTTACGTTCCAATACGGCGGCATATAGTTTTAGGCCAGTTTGACTAACTACGTCATATGTTCTCACTTTAATGGTAACGTATAGTATACCTCCGGTTTTCAATTCGCTTACCTCGATCTGCAATGGGCTAGTTCGTCCTGCTAAATTATCAATACGGCTTTGTGGTAAAAGGTTGCTTCCATTTCCCTTAACAATACCGTCCGTATAACTAGTAGGAGTACCAAATACATCCCCATAATAATCCTTCCGAATATTATTGCCTGCTGCATTTGCCTGGTAAAATATGCACTGCGGGTAGGGTACTTCAGAGTGAATGGATACGTGATGGACTTCGCCAGGATTATTATCTAACCGCTGGAATAATCCAGGATTGTTAACGGCGCAAATAGAACATCGTGTATTGGTGAAATGCTCCACGAAAACATATCGCTTAGGCATTTGGGCAAATGATACGCCTATTATAATAGTACTGAATAGGGTAAGTAGTAAAGTGCGCATAACAAAGGTCTTTAAGATAAATATACGGGGTATACTAAGCTACTTGCAACTGCTAATGAGATCTAGTGTCAGGCTAAAAACAATTTGGTTAGGAAAAGGGAGTGTGTTAACACTCACTTACATTAACGGGGATCTTTGCTGCTAGGCCTCCTTCGCTGGTCTCTTTGTATTGTTCATTCATATCAAGGGCAGTCTGCCACATGGTATCTATCACCTCATCAAGGCTTACTTTGGCCTGTTTTGGGTCGCTATCTAAAGCTATTTGGCTGGCGGTAATGGCTTTTATAGCTCCCATACTGTTTCGCTCAATGCATGGTATTTGTACTAATCCACCTATTGGGTCACAGGTCATGCCTAGGTGGTGTTCCATAGCTATTTCGGCGGCCATCACTACTTGTTCGGGTGTTCCACCCAGGCATTCTGTCAAAGCACCTGCCGCCATTGCCGAAGACACACCTATCTCTGCCTGGCAGCCACCTTGTGCAGCTGAAATGGTAGCTCCTTTTTTAAACATGCTACCTAGTTCCCCAGCTACTAGAATGAACTTGGCTATGTCTTCTTCCTTCACCTCTTCCTCTGTAAAGCAGTAATAGTAAAGCATTACAGAAGGTATTACCCCAGCAGCTCCGTTAGTGGGTGCAGTTACTACTCTGCCCATTGCAGCGTTCTCTTCATTTACGGCCAAGGCAAAACAGCTTATCCATTTCAAAGCTTCGCGGAAGGGCGGGTCTATCTTTTTTATCTGCTTAAGCCACGCTGTGCGGTCGTTGTATGTTTTACCATGCATCAACTTGGTGTTCATTTCGCAAGCCCTACGCTTTACGTTCAGTCCACCCGGTAACACGCCATCGGCATGACATCCCTTATAAACACAATCTAACATCACGCTCCACAACTCCATCAGTTTCTCATGAACTCTAATTGGACTTTGCCAGCGCTCTTCATTAAAACGGGTGACTTGCGATACCGACCAATTCAATTCATTGGTCCAATACATCAATTCAGCGGCAGTCTGCACGGGGTATTTGGCTATTAACTCTTCTTTCAGATCTTTCACTTGTCCTTCTTCTACAATAAAACCACCACCAACGGAATAGAACGTACTGCTGAATTCCTCGCCATTTTTCAAGGTGACTTTGAATCGTAATGCATTTGGGTGATAGGGTAATTGCTCTTGCAGAAAATGAATGTTAACAGCAGGGTCAAAACCGATAACATGTTCACCTAAAAGCTTTAACTGCTTTGTCTCTTTAACTAGGTTGAATGTTGGTTTTACCGATGCAGCATCTACACTTACGGGTTCAAAACCGAGTAAACCCATAGTTACGGCAATATTGGTACCGTGGCCCTTTCCTGTTTTGGCAAGCGAACCGTATAGCAGCACGTCAACGCCAACTATTTGGTGGAATAGCTCTTTCTTTTTAGCATCGAGTAACATTTTTAACGCGGCACGCCAAGGCCCCATAGTATGAGAGCTACTAGGGCCTACGCCAATTTTAAATATGTCGAATACAGAAATGCATTCAATATGGTATGTCTTCATCAGGGCTGATGTTATGCTGGAAAGTTACAAGTAAAAGCGAGAAAATGAGGTTAAACATTCACCCGTTGAGGGGATGGCCTAGGTAAGGGAATTGAGGGCTTGCTTTACTATATTTGTGGGCCATTAAAAACTGGACTATGAGCTATCAGCACATCTTAACCGATACTACCGATAACATCTTATTGATAACCATTAACCGACCCGATAAAATGAACGCGCTGAATCGCGAGCTTATCGAGGAATTGGGCGTGGCAATAAATGAATTGTATACCAATGCTGAACTAAAAGGTGCGATCATCACAGGGTCAGGAGATAAAGCTTTTGCAGCTGGTGCTGATATTTCAGAATTTATGGGCCTAGGAAAAGAAGATGCCGATGAGCTATCTAGAAAGGGACATGCCGTGTTCAATGCTATTGAGAGAGCTCCTAAACCAGTTGTAGCTGCTGTAAATGGATATACACTTGGTGGCGGTTGCGAATTGGCTATGGCTTGCCATATCCGCATAGCAGGAGAAACTGCACGTTTCGGTCAGCCAGAAGTTAACTTGGGAATTATCCCTGGGTATGGTGGCACACAACGTATGGCGCATTTAGTAGGTAAGGGCCGAGCCTTTGAACTATTGATGACCGCCGACATGATAAATGCTTCGGAAGCTTACCGTATCGGTTTAGTAAATAAGTTGGGGCACAACGCCACCCTTATTGAAACAGCTTCGGAAATGATAGAGAAGATAGCCGTAAAAGCACCTTTAGCTATTGAGCGAGTGATCAGCAGTATCAATGCCAACTATCAAGATGGTGTGGACGGCTACGAGGTCGAGATAAAAGCATTTGGTGATTGCGCTTCTTCCGAAGACTTCCAAGAAGGAGCAAGTGCCTTTTTAGAAAAACGCAAACCTAATTTTCAGCGAAAATAAGCGACAGATATAATGAGTACTAGAACCGAAAAAGACAGCATTGGCTACATTGAAGTGCCAATAGATAAATACTGGGGCGCACAAACCCAGCGATCGTTAGAGAACTTTAAGATCACCGACCAGTATATGCCGATGGAGGTCATTCGTGCCTTTGCGGTTCTTAAAAAGGCTGCTGCATTAACGAATAGAGATGCTGGTGTGTTACCTGCTGAAAAAGCAGAGCTTATAGGTAAAGTATGTGACGAAATACTAGCGGGTAAATTGGAAGACCAGTTCCCACTAAAAATATGGCAAACAGGTTCGGGTACGCAAAGTAACATGAACGTGAACGAAGTGGTAGCTAACAGAGGCCATGTATTATCAGGTGGTGCGTTAACAGATGCAGAAAAGGTACTTCACCCCAATGATGATGTGAACAAGTCGCAATCGTCTAACGATACTTTCCCAACGGCCATGCACATTTCTGCTTATCAGATGATAGTGGAAGTGACTTTGCCGGGAATGGAGTTGTTGCGAAATACTCTAGCTGCTAAATCGAAGGAATTTGATGAGGTAGTTAAGATAGGTAGAACGCACTTTATGGATGCTACCCCAGTTACTTTGGGACAAGAGATCTCTGGATGGGTATCGCAGTTAGATCATGGAATGAAAGCGGTTAAGAATGCACTTCCTCACCTAAGCGAATTAGCATTGGGCGGAACGGCTGTAGGTACGGGTATTAATACACCAAAAGACTACGCGGTAAATGTAGCCAAGCATATTGCCGACCTTTCTCAATTACCATTCATAACTGCAGAAAATAAATTTGAGGCATTAGGCGCTCACGATGCTATCGTTGAGCTTTCAGGTGCATTAAAAACTGTTGCCGTAAGTGTAATGAAAATAGCTAACGATGTTCGCATGTTGGCTTCAGGTCCTCGATGCGGTATTGGTGAGCTTTTGATACCAGCAAACGAACCAGGATCTTCAATTATGCCAGGTAAGGTAAATCCTACCCAGTGTGAGGCATTGACGATGGCTTGCGCTCAAATAGTGGGTAATGATGTTGCTATAAATACTGGTGGCATGACAGGGCACTTCCAACTGAATGTGTTTAAGCCTATGATGATACACAACTTGTTGAATTCGGCTCGCCTAATTGGTGATGGATGTCGTTCGTTCAATGATAACTGTGCTGTTGGTCTAGAGCCTAACCTGCCAGTAATAAAAGACAACTTGAACCGCTCGCTAATGTTGGTTACCGCATTGAATACGCATATTGGTTACGATAACGCCTCGGCAATAGCTAAAAAGGCATACAAGGAAGGAACTACTTTGAAACAAGCTGCCCTTGCTTTAGACTTACTTACAGCAGAGAAATTTGACGAAATAGTCGTGCCGGAAAAGATGGTAGGGCGATAACTGATGTATCATCTTAATTTTTTATCTTAGAGTGTTGGAACTATGAAGCTATCTACCTTTCTCTGTTTTTTGATCCTTTCAAGCTTCTCAGCGAGCGGTCTATTGTTTTCACAGTGTGTTCCAGACACTACTATAACCCAGCCTGGCTTCTATCCTGGGGACACTCTTTTGCCTTGTGCTGACAGGGGTGTTTTTTACGATACAACTATTCAATTTCGGAATTTCGACATGGTTGATGCTGGTCTTTTTTTATCTCAAGCTGCGGGACTTATAGTTCAGATAGATAGTATTACCATAACTGGTATTGACAATATACCCGACGGAATACAATTCTCTTGTAATCCTCCTACTTGCGTTTTTGCAGGAGGAACAAATGGATGCCTTGAAATATTTGGTACTACTAACGATAAAGCAGGCGATTACCCTTTAGATATATTGGCAGATATTAGGGTAACCCTACCTAATGGGGATGGCATTAATTTTTCTGGTTCGGCAGGCACCTTGGGTTTTAGCTTCACTTTTCATGTGAAAGAAGTAGGGCAGCCTTGTCCTTGCCCTGTACCATCCGCTGTATTGGATTTTTCCATAACTGACACCTTAGTTAGTTTGGATGCCTCTAGTTCGTCAGAACTTATGACCACCAGTTGGGATCTTGGAGATGGTACGATAATAACTGATCAAACTACATTCTCGCATGTTTACCCTAACGATAGTTTTGGCATCTATCCACTAACCTTAATAGTTTCTAACGATTGTAATAGCGATACCTTAACGCAAAACATTATTGTTACTCCAAAAAACCCTACTGGGATCTTCGACTTAGCAGAGTTGGAGTTCACTATGTATCCCAACCCTACTAGTGGCGATGTATTTTTGAATTTCCCTTCAAATAATGACAAAGCTTATTCTATTGAATTGATAGACCTTGCGGGTAAAGTGCTGGTAAACCGATCTACTCAAAAGGGGGAAACGACTATGATACTGAACGTAGAAGAATTGCCAATAGGTAGTTACTTTTTACGAGTGAATACAGCTAATGCTACTTCAACCAAAAAATTAATAATTAACTAAATACCATAAACCTAAACCATACCATATACCATGAAAAAAGTATTTGCTCTTATCCTTTGCTGTGCGGCTTACCTAGGCGCTTCAGCTCAATGTACGCCAGCTGCCGCTACAGGTAACCCTGGCTTCGTTCCAGATTTTCAAACACTAGCCTGCGTAGATAGAGGTGTTGCATATAGTGAAGTGATCCAAGTAGAGAACTTCACATCTATTGCAGCTCCCCCTCCGATCGGAAATATTACTGTCAACTCACTAAGAGTAGATAGTGTTACTAACTTGCCATGTGGTCTTACTTGGCAAATGAATCCGGGTTCTAACACACTTACAACTGGTCAAACAGGTTGTATTCTTGTGTCGGGTACGTCTACTGATTTTGAAGGTCAGTACAAGCTGGGCATCTGGATAACGGTTAATTTACCAGTTCTTGGAAACCAAAGTGGTGAGGCAAGTGCTTTGTCTGGCCAGTTCGGTGGCCCAGATTTTAGCTACTATGTTAGAGTTAAAGAGAGTGTAGCAACATGCCCTACTGTTGATATTTCTGGAGGAGCAACTAACCTTACTGCAAGTGCGGTTTGTCCTCCAATTGGCCAACAGTTTACCGCAGAGATCACAGGCCCAGCGGGTATTTGTAGCGGTGGAAGTGCAACATTAACAGCTACCACTACTCCTGTTATGATGGGCAATAGTTACCTGTGGAGTACAGGACAGACAACAGATAATATTTCAGTTTCTGCAGCTGGTACTTACACAGTTACTGTAACTAATACTTCTGGTTCGGAGGTTGATGATTTTACGATCACAACACTTCCAGACCCTACAGCTGGGTTTACTTCTAGTGTTACAGGTTCTGATGTTACTTTCACTAGTACTTCAACTGATGCTACTAGCTATTCTTGGGATTTTGGTGATGGATCTGGAACAAGTAACATGGCTAACCCTACATACTCTTATGGCGCAGCAAATACTTACACCGTATCACTAACCGTTAATAACGACTGTGGTAGCGATACCTTTATGGATGATGTAACTACATCAGTGGCTGCGGTTTGTCCTTTACCAGCTCTTACTGGTAGTGCAAGTGCTTCGCCAATTCCTGACGCTTTTGGTTGTGTTGAGCAAGGAGTAGCTTTTAATGATAATATCGGTATTGAAGTACCAGCGACTATTAATGTTGATCTTCCACCTCCGATCGGTACTATCTCTGCAACCGTTAACTTCATTCGTATTGATAGCCTTGGTAACCTACCATGTGGGATTGACTATGAATTGAACCCTGCAAATGGGTTGATAAATGGTGGCTCTTCAGCATGTATCAACTTCACAGGAACTACTGATGATGCACCTGGGCAATACAAAACCCAACTTTATGTAACAGTAAGCGCAAGTGCAGTAGGGCAAACTATTGAACAAGGTGGCGAAATAAGCGACCTTATTGGTCAACTTGCAGGTGCAGGTGTTACACTTCCATTCGATCTGGAATACTACTTCAGAGTTCACGCTCCTGGAACTACTTGCTTGCCATTGGATAGAAGTCCTAATGCAGAGAATCTATCTTCTCCTAATGCACTCTTCGAATTCACTGATAACGGTGGTGGTTCTTATGACTTTACCAGCAATGTATCTGCATCAACTTCAGTTAGCTGGAATTTTGACGATGGTACTACAGATACTACTGCTAATCCAACACATATTTTTGAGCCTGGTGTTTACAATGTTGTATTAACTGTAACTAACAGTTGTGGAACGGTATCTAATTCTCAGTCTATTGATTTCACTTCTTCTATTGCCGATAGGTATACTACTAACATGGCAATAGGTGTTCAGCCTAATCCTAATACGGGTTCATTTACCGTAACTATTGATGGTGCTGCAACTGCTCAAGAATGTCAGTTAGCTGTAATTGGCATGGATGGAAAAGTGGTTTATAGCCGCGATCTTGAAGTGAATAGCGGTTCAAATGCTATACCAGTTCAACTAGGTAGCTTAGCATCTGGTGTATATTTCGTTCGCTTGCAAACCGCTACAGGTGCAGGTGTTAAGAAATTGATCATTAAGTAGTGAGGCGTAAGTCTCTTTATAGAATATTAGGTATAGTTGGTCTGCTTTTAGCGGGCCAACTATATTCTTTTGGGCAATGCCCAGGATGTGTTAAGAATGATACCCTGTGCCCCACGGTTGGTCCATTAGATGGATTAAGTACCACAATTTGTGGTGATACTGTAGCATTAGGCCGTGCAGCGCAGACTTTCGAACACGACATCACTATTCAAATGCCCTCTCGCTTTACGATAAAGCAAGGCGATCCATTCCCAATTATTGGGATACCATCTCCTATTACGTTTGATATTGAGATACGCCGCTATACCATTACAAGTATAAGTGGATTGCCTGCTGGCGTAAGTTGGGAATGCGATTCTTCCGCTAATGGATGTCTATATTTCCCAAGTTTTGCTAATAAAACAGCATGTATACGTCTCTGTGGAATGTTGGATTGCGACGATGCTGGAATTAAAGATCTACAAGTGAATTATACTACCGTTCAGCGTATTGATCCCACAGCCTTTGGTGGTGGTGGATTGCCTGGAGGAGGTTTAATAAACTTTGATTCTATTCCATCTGATGGGTCTTATGGATTTACTATTGCTGTAGATCCAAGTTCATCAATGCCACTGGAGGTGGTAAGTAACAAGCCAGCTACCATTGCTGAAGGTGAAACTATTGAATTAACGGCTACTGCTGGATTTAGTACTTATACTTGGTCTACTGGTGAAACTACTTCTACATTAACAGCTGCACCAAATGGTAGCACTATTTATAGTGTTACCGTAACAGATACTAGTGGATGTACTTATGAGACTACTTATAGCCAAACGGTTATCCCTATAGGCACCAGTGTGGCTTCCATTGATGGTCAGTTTCCATTGGTCGAGTATTTTCCAAATCCCGTGAGCGATGTTCTATATTTAGAATATGCTCAAGATGCAACCTTAGTGGAAGTGTTGGACGTGCAAGGGAAACGGATATTTACCTCTACTGAAGCACCTTCTGCTATCAACTTGAGCGAAGAAAAGCCAGGGATGTACTTTCTAAGAGTTACCATGAACGAGCAACTAACGACCCATAAAATTTTAATTAACCCTAGATACTAAACCCTATCATTATCATGAAGAATGTGTTTCTATTCCTTGTGACTATTTTCCTTTTTGCAGGTATAAATACTGTGAATGGACAATGCACTATCGACTCTACTAACTGTAGCGGTCCATTTGGTGCTGTATGCCCCGATAACTTGCCTGACGCATCTGTAGCATTTAACTATAGCGAAGATGTGACCTTTAACATGCCAAGTGAGTTAGATCTTGCAAGTTTAGGTATTCCATTACCTATTCCGGCCATAGTTATTACAGATGTTTCACTAAGTATAAGTGGGTTGCCTGATGGGCTTACAGCTACTTTTAGCAATGCTAACGGTGAGTACGATCCATCTCAGAATCCTTATGGTTGTGTGAATATTTCGGGAGCAGTTTGCGATCTAGCTGGTGACTACGATGTATCATTGAATTTTGATGTGGCATTACCTCCACCAGTTAATGCATTCTTACCATCTCTTGAGCTACCATTCCCTATTTCGTTAGAGGTTATTAGTTCTTTCCCTGATTCAGAAATAGTTGCTTCATCTGGTTTTCTATGTCCTTCGGCTCCTGGCGATGTTGTTACACTAACTGTTGCTAATGGATTTGACTCTTACTTATGGAGCACGGGTGAAACTACCAATACTGTTGATGTAACTAGTGCTGGTACGTACACCGTAACCTTAACCAGTACAGGAGATATAGTGTGTTCTGTAGCAGAAGAGATAGAGATAGCTGATCTTGATGCATCTGCAAGCAATGATACCTCCGTTTGTGAAGGAGAAGTATTACAGCTTTTTGCTTCAGGTGGAGACTCCTATGCTTGGTCGCCAACTACGGGTATGGTTGATGCTAATGTAGCCAACCCAGTAATAACTGGACTAACGGTCCCTGTTACTTACCAAGTAATAGTTTCTAATGCAGGTTGTGCTGATACGGCTTCCGTTTTCGTAGATGTATTAACAAACTGTGGTGATGACTGTGCAGGTTGCGTTGTTTCAGGCGCGGGTTGTTCTGGTCCTGTGCCAACTATATGTACTGGTTCTATAGCTGATATTGAAGCAGGAGCAGCATATGATGAGAACATCACGTTCTTTTTACCTCAAGAATTAGATATTGAAGAGATCATTTCTGATGCGGTAGGTATTCCTATTGGTGGGTTTGGTTTGCCAATTCCTGATGACTTGGAAGTTGAATTCTATGCTATTGGCGGTGTTTCAGGATTACCGCAAGGTATTGAGTGGGAATGTGACCAGCCAGGTAACGATTGTACCTACTTCCCAGGTTTAGCTCCTGGAGTAACTGACCTAGGATGTATCAAGCTTTGTGGAAATACTTGTGATGATGCCGGTACTTACGGTGTTGAATTTACCATGTTGGTTCGTATAAACGGATTACCTGATATTATTGCTACGCTTGCGGGTGCTGCTGGTATTTACGATGAAGATGATGATGTGTTGGAACTTCCTATTGAAATTGGTGATGTAGAAGTATTCTACAATAACCCATTAACAGTTAGTCCAGCTGGACCTATTACCTTGAATACAGGAGAAACGGTTGACCTAGAAGCTACTACAACTGGACTGTCAGGTCACACTTGGAGCAGCGGTGAATCAGGACCGTCTTTAACAGTTTCTACAGCAGGTTCTTACACCGTTACTGCTAGCGATGGTGCTTGCGACCAGAGTGCTACTGTTGTAGTAAATATTGTATCGAGTATAGCCGATGCGAGCATTTTCAGCGACCTTAAGCTTTATCCTAATCCAAGTACTGATATGGTTACTTTGGAGATAACTGCTGCTGAAGCCAATGAGCTATCAGTACAAGTATTTGATGTAGTAGGTAAAGAAATGATGATAACTGAATTAACCACTAATGGTGGCTCAGTTAAAACAGGTATTGATGTAAGTACATTAAGCCCTGGAGTTTACATCGTTCGTATTTCAGCTAACGGAGCTACAGTAGACCAAAGAATTTCGGTTTACTAATAGCTATTCCATCTAAAAATAAAAAGGGGCGATAAGTAATTATCGCCCCTTTTCTTTTAATATCACTGTAACTACAGCACGTCAAAACCGATGTCTTTGCGGTAGTTCTTTTTATCGAAGCTGATCTTCTCAGCATTGGCAATAGACAATTCAAGTGCCTCCTTTAAGCTTGGTGCTGCGGATGTGATGGTCAATACGCGGCCACCGCTTGTAACTAAGTCTTCCCCATCATATTTCGTACCGGCATGAAATACGATACTATCTTCAATGCCATTGGCACCACTTATTACCTTCCCCTTCTCATAAGACTCTGGGTAACCGCCTGACACCATTACCACGGTAGCATAGCTACGCTCATCCATATCAATAGTATGCGCTGCTAAGGTACCTGTGCCCACTCCTTTAAATAGATCGACTAGGTCATTATTAAGCCTTGGGATAACTACCTCCGTTTCGGGGTCGCCCATGCGGCAGTTATATTCAATTATGAACGGCTCATTTTCTACTTGTATCAACCCTATATAGATGAAGCCCTTGTAAGTGATGTTTCGGTCTTTTAATCCCTTAATGGTGGGGAGTATAACGCGCTCCTCCACTTTTTTCATCATTTCATCCGTCACGAATGGCACTGGAGTTATTGCTCCCATTCCGCCAGTATTTAATCCTGTGTCTCCTTCGCCAATGCGTTTATAATCTTTCGCTACAGGAAGTATTTTGTAATTCTCGCCATCCGTAAGTACAAAAACGGAGAATTCAATTCCTGAAAGGAAATCTTCAATTACTACCTTTTCTCCTGCCTTCCCGAACTTGCCATCGCTCAACATTTCTTTTAGTGATGCCTTTGCTTCTTCCAGGGTCGGGCATATCAATACACCCTTGCCCGCTGCCAATCCGTCAGCTTTTAATACGATAGGCGGTGCTTGGCTGTCAATATAGCTGATTCCTTTTTCTAGGTCATTTACCCCAAATTCTTGGTAAGCAGCCGTAGGTATATTGTTGGCTAGCATAAACTCCTTTGCATAGGCCTTACTGCCCTCTAGTTGTGCCCCTTCTTTTGATGGCCCTATTACATGAATATGCTTTAAGTTTTTTGTTTGCAAAAAATGGTCGTATATGCCCAGCACCAAAGGGTCTTCAGGGCCAACTACAACCATATCAATGGCATTTTTGGCACAGAATTCGCCTATGCCTTGTAAGTCGTTGGCTGCTATGGCAACATTGGTTCCACACTCGGCAGTTCCGCCATTTCCAGGGGCTATATATAGCTCTTCACATTGCTCACTTTGAGCTAATTTCCAAGCAAATGCATGCTCTCTTCCGCCAGAGCCTATCAACAAGATGTTCATTGGTATAGAATTTGTTCAAAAGTAAAAACATTTTGCCGGGCTATAGAGCTATATTCGAACTTACCAGCACCTTAACAGGACAATAATTTCAGTTAACTTTACCCAGCTATTCGCAATTTAAAGCACTATCTATGTTCGATCTTATCTCGAAAACGATAACAAAGGTATTTGGAAGCAAAAGCGACCGTGACGTAAAGGACATGTATCCTTTAGTGAAGCAGGTTAACGATGAGTACGCTAAGCTTCAAGGTATTTCTAATGATGAGTTAAGGGCTAAGACCGATCTGTTCCGCGCTCGTGTTAGTTCTCATTTAGAAGCTATTGATAAAGAAATAGCAGATAAAAAGGCGTCTATAGAGGATGCTCCTGATATGGATCCTGATGCCAAAGAAGAGATCTACCAGAAGATAGATGAGATAGTAAAAGACCGCGATAAGAAATTGGAAGAGGTGCTGATGGAAATATTGCCAGAAGCATTTGCCGTAGTAAAAGAAACTGCAAGTCGTTTTTCAGGAGATGGGAAATTGGCTGCCAAAGCAACCGACCTTGATAGAGACCTATCAGTAGGAAGAGACAATATTGAGATAGAAGGAGATCAAGTATACTACCACACCAAGTGGCTAGCTGCTGGTGTGGAGACCGATTGGAACATGGTGCATTACGATGTGCAGTTGATCGGTGGTATCGTATTGCACAAAGGAAAGGTAGCGGAGATGGCTACTGGTGAGGGTAAAACCTTGGTGGCAACCTTGCCAGCTTACTTGAATGGACTATCTGGTCAAGGAGTGCACATAGTAACGGTGAATGACTACCTAGCCCGTAGGGATAGCGAGTGGATGGCACCGATATTCCAATTCTTAGGATTGACCATCGATTGTATAGATAAGTATCAGCCCAATTCAGAAGAAAGAAGAACAGCTTACCGCAACGATATAGTTTACGGAACGAATAACGAATTCGGCTTCGATTATTTGCGTGATAATATGTCGCGTACCCCAGAAGACTTAGTACAGCACAAGTTGCACTTTGCCATGGTGGATGAGGTGGATTCGGTATTAATTGATGACGCGCGTACCCCGTTGATCATTTCGGGTCCAGTTCCGCGTGGAGATGAGCAAGAGTTCTATCAACTAAAGCCAAGGATACAGAAGCTAGTAGAAGCACAGAAAAAAGTAGTTACAGCTAGCTTAACTGAAGCAAAGAAAGAAATAGCCGAGAAAAAAACCAGTGAAAAAGAAGGTGGACTTAAGCTACTACGAGCACACCGTGGTTTGCCTAAGCATAGTCCCCTTATCAAATATTTGAGTGAAGGTGGAGTAAAACAAGTTCTTCAAAAAACGGAGAACTATTATCTACAAGAGCAATCGAAGAATATGCCTGTGGTAGATCAGGAATTGTTCTTTGTGATAGAAGAGAAAAACAACTCGGTAGAATTGACCGAGAAAGGAATTGAGCTGATAACTGGAGCCGGAGAGGATACGAGTTTTTTCATTATGCCTGATGTAGGTGCCGAAATGGTAGAGATAGATAACTCTGACATGCTGGATGATGAGAAAGTGAAGAAGAAAGATCAGCTAATGCAAGATTTCGCTGTTAAGTCGGAGCGTTTGCATGCTATTCAGCAGTTGTTAAAAGCCTACGCATTATTCCAAAAGGAAGATGAGTACGTAGTAATGGATGGTAAGGTGAAGATAGTAGATGAGAATACAGGCCGTATTATGGAAGGTCGCCGTTACTCGGATGGATTGCACCAAGCTATTGAGGCTAAAGAGAATGTGAAAGTAGAAGCTGCTACGCAGACTTTTGCTACAGTTACCCTACAGAACTTCTTCCGTATGTACCATAAGCTATCGGGTATGACCGGTACTGCGGAAACAGAAGCAGGTGAGCTATGGGAGATCTACAAGTTGGACGTGGTAGTTATTCCTACCAACCGACCAATTGTACGTGATGATAAGCAAGACTTGGTATATAAAACCAAGCGAGAGAAATTCAACGCCATTATCGAGGAGGTATTAAGCCTTCGTGATGCTGGTCGCCCAGTGTTAGTAGGTACTACTTCGGTAGAGGTTTCAGAATTACTGGGCCGAATGCTGAAAATGAAGAACATTCCCCACAATGTATTGAATGCAAAGCAGCACGGTAGAGAAGCCGATATAGTTGCCGAGGCAGGACGTGATGGAGCCGTTACGGTAGCAACTAACATGGCTGGTAGAGGTACGGATATTAAGATAAGCGATAAAGTAAAAGCCGCAGGTGGTTTAGCCATTATCGGTTCTGAACGTCATGAGAGTAGACGTGTAGATAGGCAGTTACGTGGTCGTGCTGGTCGTCAAGGAGACCCGGGTTCATCCCAATTCTTCGTCTGTTTGGAAGACAATTTGATGCGCTTGTTCGGGTCAGACCGTATTGCCAGCTTAATGGATCGTATGGGCTATGAAGATGGTGAGGTGATACAACACTCGATGGTAACCAAATCCATTGAGCGAGCACAGAAAAAGGTAGAAGAAAACCACTTTGGTACGCGTAAGCGGTTACTAGAGTTTGATGATGTAATGAACATCCAGCGGGAAGAAATCTATAAAAAACGTAAGCACGCCTTATTTGGTGAGCGTTTGTCGGTAGACATTAGTAATACCTTCTACGACCTGTGCCTGTCTTTAGTAGAGATGCATATGGATGCTAGAGACCATGCAGGACTGAAAGCCGATGTAATTCGCTTTTTCTCTGTAGATGCAGCTATTACTGAAGAACAATTCAATAGTGGTAAAGCCCAAAAGTTAACAGAACAGCTTTACGACCAAGTTAAAGCAGCTTACAAGCGCAAGAACGATCAGATCGTTACTATGACCATGCCCGTTATTAAAGATGTGTATGCCAATAGAGGCGAGACGATAAAGAATATTATCATACCATTCTCTGACGGTAAAAAACAGATGAACATACTCATCAATCTGGAGAAGGCTTTAGAGTCAGGTGGTTATGAGGTTATTCGCTCTTTTGAGAAAGCAGTTCTTCTTGGTATCATCGATAATTCTTGGAAAGAACACTTGCGTAATATGGATGAGCTGAAAACGTCTGTACAAGCAGCAGTTTATGAGCAGAAAGATCCATTGTTGGTTTATAAGTTAGAAGCGTTCCCATTGTTCCAGAGCATGCTTGGAGAGGTAAATCGTGAAGTAACATCGTTCTTATTTAAAGGAAACCTTCCTGCGCAAGATCCTCAACAAGTGCGCGAGGCGAAAGCCCCTCAAAAAACGGACATGAGCCGAATGACAGCTGGAAGAGACGATGTGCCTGGAATTACTGGCCCATCAGGAGAACAAGGTCAGCAACAAGAGCCTAAAAAAGCTCAGCCTGTCCGGGTGGAGAAAAAAGTGGGAAGAAATGAACCATGCCCATGTGGTAGCGGTAAGAAGTACAAACAATGCCACGGTAAAGCACAAGGCTAATGGCATTGAATACGACTATAGAACATACCTTACTTAAACCCGATTGTACTGCAGCGGATATTAATAAGCTGTGTGAAGAAGCTATTGAGTATGAATTTTTCGGAGTTTGCGTGCCACCTTATTATGTTCAACTGGCTAATAAGAAGTTGGAAGAAACCAGCGTTAAACTAGTAACGGTTGTTGGCTTTCCTTTGGGTTATTCAGGCACTCGGTCAAAAGTAGATGAGGCTAAAAAGGCCATGGAAGATGGAGCCCAAGAGATAGATATGGTAGTAAATATGGCAGCCATCAAAAGCGGCGATATGACTTATGTACGGAACGATATTTCTTCCGTGCTAACTATGGTGCATCTACTCAATGGTAAGCTAAAAGTTATCATTGAGACTGCTTTAATGAGTGATGAAAGAATTGTGGAACTCTGTGAGCTTTGTGCCGAATTAGAGGTGGATTTTGTAAAGACATCTACTGGTTTTAATGGGGCTGGCGCAACGGTAGCTCATGTAGAGTTGATGCGTTCAGCATTACCTAAAAAGATCGGTATTAAAGCTTCTGGAGGTATTAAAGAACCAAGCTTTGCTAAAGAATTGGTGGCCGCTGGAGCAAATAGAATAGGTACTTCTTCAGGACCAAATTTACTGTTATGAGATTCGCTTTTTTCACCCTTTTTCTATTTAGTATTTTTTCTATACAGGCTCAAACTGACTCGCTTAGTGCTGGTTCGGTAGAGGTAATAGCCCCTTATGAATTTGAAACGCTGGTAGAAGATTATAAGAAGGAGAACAAGAAAACCGCAGCTATAAAAGGCTATAGGATACAGATCGTATCTACTACGAATCGCGCTCAGGTATACCAAACTAAGTCGGAATTCTATCGTCAGTTTAAGGATGTACCTACCTACATAGAGTATCAACAACCCAATTTTAAATTGCGCATAGGTAACTTCCGTAACAAGCTAGAGGCTACTAAGGCACTAACTGAAGTTTCGGAATTCTACCCCGATGCCTTCATTACTAGGGAGTCTATTTCTATGGATGAACTAGTTCCTGATAAGGAAGACGAATAAAAGGTATGGATCTGGCTTCTGAAATAAAGGCATTAAGCCAAAAGCTACATGCTGATATGATAGCTTGGCGCAGAACGATACATGCCAATCCAGAGTTAGCATTTGAAGAAACCAATACTTCTGAATTCATTAGTGCACTTCTCACCAGTTGGGGAGTTGAGCATCAAACAGGGGTAGCTAAAACAGGTATAGTTGCCTACATCAAGGGAGAATTACCTTCTGATAAAGTGGTAGCTCTAAGAGCTGATATGGATGCATTACCCATATTAGAGCAAAACGAAGTAGAATACGCTTCAAAAAATAGCGGCAAAATGCACGCTTGTGGTCACGATGTGCATTCAGCTAGTTTGTTAGGTGCTGCAAACATCCTTCAAGAATTAAGAGCAAGTTTTTCAGGAAAAATTAAACTGATCTTTCAACCAGCAGAAGAAAAACTACCGGGTGGCGCATCGGTAATGATAGAAGAAGGCGTTCTACAAAACCCCAAGCCTGAGAGCATTTTCGGTCAACATGTATTCCCAGATCTTCCAGCGGGAAAGGTAGGTTTTCGTTCTGGGATGTATATGGCATCAGCCGATGAGGTATATATAACTATTAGGGGAAAAGGTGGGCACGCTGCTATGCCACATAGGAATATAGACCCCATATTAATAGCTAGCCATGTAGTGGTTGCATTGCAGCAACTGGTTAGTAGAAATGCGAACCCGTCTATACCAAGTGTATTGACCATTGGTAAAATAGAAGGTGGAACTGCCACCAACATCACCCCAAGCGAGGTGAAGATGGAAGGCACCTTCCGAACTTTTAATGAAGCGTGGCGGAAAGAAGCCCACCAAAAGATAGAAGAACTAGTTAATTCTCTAACTAAAAGTATGGGCGGATCAGCCGATATTGCTATTAAAGTGGGTTATCCATTTTTAAAGAATGATGAAGAACTGACCCCAAGATCCAAGATTTGGGCAGAAGAATATTTAGGTGCCGAAAATGTGGTCGATCTGCCGATAAGGATGACCGCTGAAGACTTTGCTTTTTATACGCACCATGTGCCAGGATGCTTTTATCGCTTGGGCACTGCTAGCCAAGATGGGAACTTCACATCGCCTGTTCATACCCCTACATTTAATATTGATGAAAGTGCCTTGCAAACGGGTTCAGGGTTAATGGCTTACCTCGCCGTTAAGGCTTTGGGGAACTGATAACAGAAAGAAGGGCTTTTATTATCTTTGCCGACCGTATGGGAACAGTACCAGAACATATACACCCGATTTTTGACCAATTACTTCCTCGTGAAGCGAAGGAAGAACTATTAGGCCAGCAGGCTAAAGTAGTTTGGTTCACAGGTTTGTCTGGTTCTGGAAAAAGTACTGTTGCAAAGGGTTTAGAGAAAGCATTGCACGACGAGGGCTTATTAGTTCAAGTGCTTGACGGAGATAATATCCGCTCTGGTATCAATAATAACCTTGGCTTTTCAGATGAAGATCGTAAAGAGAACATTCGTCGAATTGCAGAGGTAGCTAAGTTGTTTTTAGATGCGGGTGTAATTACCCTTTGTAGTTTTGTAAGCCCTACACATGCTATTCGCGACCAAGTGCGGGAGATAGTAGGAGAGGAGAATATGCTGGAAGTATTCGTTGATGCTTCGTTCGAGGAATGTGAGAAGCGTGATGTGAAAGGCTTGTACAAGAAAGCCCGTTCGGGAGAAATAAAGAATTTTACGGGGTTGGATGCTCCTTTTGAGCGCCCAGAAAACCCTGCTTTTATAATACCAACAGCAGAATGGGGTATAGAGGAGTCAGTTGACGCTATGCTGCAATTTTTGCTGCCAAAAATAAAGCGATAACAGCTTATGGATTATAATCTGAATCACTTAAAAGAACTGGAAAGCGAATCAATATTCGTTATCCGCGAGGTGGCTGCTGAATTTGAGCGCCCAGCTTTGTTATTCTCCGGCGGAAAGGATTCCATCGTGATGAGTTACTTGGCTAAGAAGGCATTTTACCCAGCTAACATACCTTTCCCTTTGATCCATATTGATACGGGTCACAACTTTGACGAAACCATAGCTTTCCGTGATAAGTGGATAGCCGACTTGGGAGTGAATCTAATTGTAGGTTCTGTTCAGAAGTCAATTGATGAGGGTAAAGTGGTAGAGGAGAAAGGTTTCAATGCCAGTAGAAATGGCTTGCAGACCGTTACCTTGCTAGAAACTTTAGAAGAACACAAGATAGATGCTGCCATGGGTGGTGCTCGTCGTGATGAGGAAAAGGCGCGTGCAAAAGAGCGTTTCTTCTCGCATCGTGATGATTTTGGCCAATGGGACCCTAAGAACCAACGCCCGGAGTTGTGGAATACTTTTAATGCTCGTAAGAATTTCGGAGAGCATTTCCGTGTATTCCCCATCAGTAACTGGACGGAGCTAGACATCTGGCAGTACATCCACATGGAGAACATCGATCTACCTAATCTATACTTTTCGCATACCCGTAAAGCATTTGAGCGCGACGGTACTATTTTGGCGAAAACACACTTTATAGAGACTCGTGAGGATGAAGAAGTGAAGGACATGGTATTGCGTTTCCGTACTATCGGTGATGCTACCTGTACTGGAGCAAGTTTATCAGAAGCTGCAAGCATTGAGGATATTATCCGCGAAGTAGCTTCATCTCGCATAACAGAGCGTGGTGGACGATCGGACGATAAACGTTCGGAAGCAGCAATGGAAGACCGCAAAAAAGCGGGATACTTTTAACAGACCAACTAAGAAAATTAGGCTATGAGCGAAGAATTCAATAGCGAAGAATATTTGAACATGGAGCTACTGCGGTTTACTACTGCAGGAAGCGTTGATGACGGAAAAAGTACTTTGATAGGTCGCTTACTGTATGATAGTAAGTCGATTTTTGAAGATCAGTACGACGCCATTAAAGAGACCAGCGAAAAGCGTGGTGAAGAATACGTGAACTTGGCATTGTTGACCGACGGTCTTCGTGCGGAGCGTGAGCAAGGGATAACTATTGACGTGGCGTATCGCTACTTCTCTACCCCACGCCGTAAGTTCATCATCGCGGATACTCCAGGGCACATACAGTACACTCGTAACATGGTTACAGGTGCTTCTACAGCTAACTTAACTATCATTTTGATAGATGCCCGTAATGGTATTGTGGAGCAGACTTGTCGTCATGCCTTCATCGCATCGTTGTTACAGATACCTCACTTGGTGGTATGTGTGAACAAGATGGACTTGGTAGATTACGATCAAGGAGCTTTTGATAAGATAAAACGCGACTTCAAGAAGTTCGCATCGAAATTAGATACTACCGATATTCACTTCATTCCTATCTCTGCACTTATGGGAGATAATGTGGTTGATCGTTCGGATAAAACGTCTTGGTACGAAGGACCAACCTTGTTGTACTTGCTAGAGACTATCCATATCGCAAGCGATATGAACCATATCGATCGTCGTTTCCCTGTGCAGTATGTAATTCGTCCTCAATCGAATGACTATCACGATTATCGTGGATACGCAGGCCGTATTTCGGGTGGAGTTTTCAAAAAGGGAGATAAAGTAGTGGCATTGCCATCTGGTTTTTCTTCTAAAATAAAAGCCATTGATACCCATGATGGGGAGTTAGACGAGGCTTACGCACCAATGTCGGTTACTCTTCGCTTAGAAGATGAAATAGACATTAGCCGTGGTGATATGATAGTGGCGGAAAACAATATGCCTAAGGTTGATCAAGACCTTGATGTTATGGTATGCTGGTTGAACGAAAAGCCAATGCAGTTAAATGGTAAGTACGCTATCAAGCATACCACTAATGATGCTCGTTGTATCATCAAAGAGATCAAATACAAGATGAATATCAATACGCTTCATAAGATCGAAGATGATAAAGTCATCGGTTTGAATGATATTGCGCGTATTTCTATCCGCACTACCAAGCCATTATTTTTCGATAGTTACAGAAGGAATAGAGGCACTGGAAGCGTTATCATCATTGATGAAATGACCAATGAGACGGTAGGTGCAGGAATGATAATTTAATTTTTAAGGAACAAAATCTTGCGAATCTCACTTTTGTATTTATATATTTGGAAGGAATGAACACGAACTATCAAAATATGGCCACTTGGATGTGCTGTTGTTGTTGTCAACACCAGCGGGGCTATTTTGGTAGGCGATAGTGTAGTGAATTCTATATAAAACGAGATACCTAAATATAAGGCCCCGCCCATTCGGCGGGGCCTTTTTTATTTCCATAATGCAAGACAAAAACAAAACGAAGTGAGCGAACAAACAAACCAAACGAACAGCATACGCAGACTAGGCGATGCTGCTCCAGATTTCAAAGCGGTGACTACCACGGGCGATCTGAATTTTTCAGAATACAATAAGGATAGTTGGATCGTATTCTTTTCCCACCCAGCTGACTTTACACCCGTTTGTACTACGGAGTTGGTGGAGTTTGCTCGTGAAAGCGATTGGTTTGCTGGTAAGAATACCAAGTTGATAGGGGTTAGTATTGATAGTATACATGCCCACTTGGCTTGGGTACAGAATGTTCGTGAGAATACGGGTGTGTTGCTTGATTTTCCTTTAATAGCAGACTTAGACACTAAAGTGGCACAGCTATATGGTTTGTTACATCCTGGTGAAAGCCAAACAGCAACTGTGCGCGCTGTATTTGTAATTGACCCCAAAGGAATCATTAGGGCGATCATTTATTACCCATTGAACGTGGGGCGGAATATTGATGAAGTAAAACGTGTGGTAGAAGCTTTGCAAACTGCTGATGCCAATGGTGTAGCCTTACCCGTAAACTGGAAACCAGGAGAGAAGGTAGTAGTGCCACCACCAAAAACTATTGCCGAAGTTGATGAACGTATAGCTTCCGACTACGAAAAAGTAGACTTCTATTTAGCAAAGAAAGAATTGAGCCTTAACTAATGTCTGTAATTACTTTAAATACTATCCTGCAAAATCGGCTAGCCCAATTGGAGCAAGCCGTTGGTAACACGCCGCTTTATGAGTTGACTGGTTTTGAACTTCCAGAAAAGGTAAAACTGTATGCTAAGCTGGAGTGGCATCAAATTGGAAGTAGTGTAAAAGCAAGGGCAGCTTATAATATCATTAAGCAAGCCTTATTAAGTGGTGAATTGCACGATGGGGTAGAATTATTAGATGCAAGTAGTGGGAATACCGGTGTGGCTTTTGGCGCAATAACAGCTGCGCTTGGTATCCCTGCTACTTTGTGTGTTCCTGAAAATGCTTCGGAGTTGAAGAAAGCTAGTTTGAGAGCCTTTGGAGTGAATATTGTGTATACTTCTCGCTTTGGTGGTTCTGATGAAGCTCAAGAAAAGGCTAAGGAACTGGTAGCGAAAGACCCTAGTAAATATTTCTATGCCGATCAATATGCCAACGAGCATAATTGGAAGGCCCATGTGAATACTACTGCCCAAGAAATTCTGGAACAAACCAATGGACAGATAAGCCATTTTGTAACGGGGCTAGGAACCTCTGGAACATTTACGGGGACTACTATTGGACTGAAAGCGGCTAAGCCTGATCTGGTTTCTGTAGCCCTTCATCCTGAAATAGCGATGCACGGGTTGGAAGGATGGAAGCATATGGAAACGGCATTAGTACCGAAGATATACCGACCTGAACTGGCTGATAGAAATGAGAAGGTAGATTCAGAAGAGGCCTACAAGGTTTTGAAAGAAACTGCTTTGTCGGAAGGATTACTATTGAGCCCATCATCGGCCGCAAATTTGACGGGTGCATTGAAGGTGGCAAACGAATTAGACGAAGGTGTTGTTGTAACTATATTCCCAGATCATGGAAGCAATTATCCCGAAGTGATAAAAGAACTATTAAACTAAGAAGACGATGAGTATAAAACTAGAAGCGCAAGCAAGAGAAGTACTGGTAGCAGATGCCTTGACAACCTACCCTCACGAATGCTGTGGGTTTTTGTACGGACAGGAAGAAGGGAATGAACGCGTATTTACAGAAGCTGTAGAAGTGAACAACACCCGTGATGAAAATCGCGAGCGTAGATTCGAGATCTCGGCTTTGGATTATATGAAGGCGGAACAGTATGCCGATGAAAATGGGTTAACGCTATTGGGCGTGTATCACTCGCATCCTGATCACCCAGCAATTCCTTCAGAATACGATCTGCGGCATGCTCTACCTTATTTCAGTTATATCATTGCTTCTATTAGAAGAGGCAAGCTGTCGTCCATCTATTCTTGGAGGTTAGATGATAAGGGAAAATTTGAGCAAGAAGATCTAGAAATATTAGAGCCTCAAGAGCTCGATCTGAACGAGCTATTCAATTAACAAAAACGAAAAACTAAGCATCATGGCAAAAGTTATTATACCTACCCCATTACGGAAATTTACTGACGGACAGCGTTCTTTCGAATCTTCCGCAGGAACAGTTAGCGAAGCTATTGGTCAGTTGACCAGTGCCTACCCTGGTATAAGCGATCACCTATTTGATAAGGACAAGAAAGTAAGAAGCTTCATAAAAGTATTTGTAGGCGAGGATGATATTAAGGACTTGAAGAATGGCGATACGGAAGTTGCTGAGGCAACGGTGATCAGTATTGTGCCAGCTATTGCTGGAGGTAAAAACTAAACAGGAAATGAGCAAGTTGAACGGAAAAAGCCAGCAGTTCACCAAGAAGGAACTAGAGCGATATAGTAGGCATTTGATCATCCCTGAATTCAATATAAAGGGGCAAACTAAGCTGAAGAACGCTAAGGTGTTAGTAGTAGGCACAGGAGGCCTAGGTAGTCCGCTTTTGCAATACCTTACCGCTGCGGGGGTGGGAACTATCGGCATCGTCGATTTTGATACAGTGGATGAAAGTAATCTTCAACGTCAGGTACTGTTCACCGTAAAAGATGTGGGCCGACCAAAGGTTGAAGTTGCCAAGGAACGACTGGAGATGCAAAATCCCTACGTTACCTTCAAAACTTACAACACCCACTTGAACAGTGATAACGCCTTAGACATCATCAAAGGTTATGATGTAGTGGCCGATGGAACAGATAATTTCCCAACCCGCTATTTAGTGAATGATGCTTGTGTGTTGTTGGGCAAGGTAAACGTATATGCCTCCATTTTTCGCTTTGATGGGCAGGTAACGGTATTTAACTACCCAATAGATAATGAAGAAAGAGGACCCAATTACCGTGACCTATACCCTGAGCCACCACCACCAGGGCTAGTGCCAAGCTGTGCCGAAGGAGGGGTATTAGGTGTGCTTCCAGGTATTTTAGGAAGCCTTCAAGCTAATGAGGTCATTAAAGTGATAACAGGAATTGGTGACCCTTTAGTAGGTAGGATGTTCACTTTTGATGCCTTGACTTTTGAGACAAGAACGTTCAAATTCAAGAAGGATAAGACCAATCCACTATCTGGAGAAAACCCAACTATTGATGGTTTGATAGATTATGAGCAGTTTTGTGGTATGGCCTCGGAAGAGGTAGAACCTGAAAAAGACGAAACCGTGAAAGAAATAACTGTACAAGAGCTAAAGCAATTAAAAGATAGCGGCGAAGATTTCCAATTAGTGGATGTTCGTGAAGATTACGAATATGACATTGCTAATTTAGAAGGAGAGCTTATTCCGCTAGGCACTTTGATGGAGAATACTGAAAAGATAGACCGCAGTAAAAAGGTGGTGGTACATTGCCGAAGTGGCGTGCGTAGCGCTAATGCTATTAATGCTTTAGAGCAAATGCATGGATATAAAAACCTGTACAATTTAAAGGGTGGTATTCTAGCTTATGCTGATGAAGTGGATACCAATTTGGCTAAGTACTAGCATATCGAACAATTTCGATTTTCCGTACCTTTATTTAGTACAAAATAGAGGATATGGAAACGAAGACTTTAAAGGCAGCTACAGGAACAACACTTAATTGCAAAGGTTGGGTGCAAGAGGCAGCATATCGTATGTTGCATAATAACTTGGACCCTGATGTTGCGGAGCGCCCAGAAGATCTAATTGTGTATGGTGGATTAGGAAAAGCGGCCCGTAATTGGGAATCGTTTGACCTGATAGTGAAGGCTTTGAAAGACTTAGAGGAAGATGAAACCTTGTTGGTACAATCGGGAAAGCCCGTGGGTATTCTTCCAACCCATAAAGACGCACCTCGAGTTATCATCGCTAATTCCAACTTAGTTGGCAAATGGGCCACTTGGGAGCATTTTCGCGAATTGGATGCCAAAGGGTTGATGATGTATGGTCAAATGACCGCAGGATCATGGATCTACATCGGTTCGCAAGGTATTGTACAAGGAACTTACGAGACTTACTTATCACTAGCTAATAAACACTATGATGGCAGCCTAAAAGGCAAGCTAAACGTAACTGCTGGTTTAGGTGGCATGGGTGGCGCTCAGCCATTAGCCATTACCATGAACGAAGGTGTGTGCTTAGCAGCGGAGATAGAAGAGTGGCGAATAGGTAAGCGTTTAGAAACGCGCTACGTAGATAAAATGACCCATGATATTGACGAAGGTATCGCTTGGGCATTAGAAGCCAAGGAGAAAGGAGAAGCTATAAGTATTGGTGTGGTATGTAACGTGGTAGACTTACTTCAACGTTTGTTAGATAAAGGCATAACTCCTGATACCTTGACTGACCAAACCTCTGCACACGATGAGTTGATCGGTTACTTCCCAGAAGGATTGAGCGTGGAACAAGCGAATGTACTTCGTGAGGAAAACCCTGAAGATTACAAAGAGCGCTCGTGGTCAACTATGGTGAAGCATACTAGTCAAATGATAGAATTACAGAAACGCGGTGCTATCACTTTCGACTACGGAAATAATTTACGTGGACAAGCACATGCGCATGGTTTAGAAAATGCTTTTGATTTCCCAGGCTTTGTGCCAGCTTACATTCGTCCATTATTCTGCGAGGGTAAGGGGCCTTTCCGTTTTGTTGCCTTATCAGGCGATCCGCAGGATATTTACACTTGTGATGAGGTATTGAAAGACTTGTTTCCAGAAGATAAAGGCTTACTTCGTTGGTTAGATATGGCGAAAGAAAAGATAGCCTTCCAAGGATTACCATCTAGAATTTGTTGGTTAGGCATGGGTGATAGAGAGATAGCAGGTTTGGCATTTAATAAACTTGTTGCCGAGGGAAAAGTGAAAGCACCAATAGTTATAGGTCGCGATCATTTAGATACTGGTTCCGTAGCCTCTCCTAACAGAGAGACCGAAGCTATGTTAGATGGTTCAGATGCTGTGGCCGATTGGCCCATATTGAATGCATTGATCAATACTGCTGGTGGAGCTAGTTGGGTATCTTACCATCACGGTGGTGGTGTAGGTATGGGTTATAGCTTGCACGCAGGTATGGTAATACTAGCCGATGGAACGGAAGATGCTGAGCGTAGATTGAAACGTGTGCTACACAACGACCCTGCAATGGGTGTTATCCGTCATGCTGATGCTGGTTATGATATAGCTAAGGATACGGCTAGAAAATACCGCTTGGATATTAAGGATAGGTTAGGGTGATGCTTTTAAGGGATTATCCGATTTGATGTACTCCCTTTAAGTATCCCTTCGCTACTGTTGATTCACCTTCGTGTTTCCTTCCTTTTTCCTTGATGAAAAACGAAGCCAAAAAATCAAGCTAAAAAAATGCGCTAGACGGCAAGGGCTTCGGCTGCGCTTTTTAGCGAGCCACGCTTTCTTGACTAAACTCCATGTACTTCTTTTAACCAATCTACTATGGGCGGAAGTATTACGTCGGGGTCTTCTGTTATTATGGCGTGGTTGAGTCCTTCAAATATCTCGAAACGTTTTTTGCAGTTCAGTCTATCGTAAATGTCTTGCGTGTAAGATATTGGGAAGATAGAGTCGGCATTTCCTTGAAACACCATTACGGGTGTTTCTACTTCTTCTATAGGCCTCGGCATCTCGGTAGTTTGCAGAGAATTCAGTGCCCGTAAGGATACACTGTGCAGGCAAAGTGGGTCCATATCCATAAACTTCTTGGCGTTGCCGAAATACTTCACATTTATCTGCTCCAAGTCTAAATAGATGCTTACTGGTATCTGGGTGTCATAAAGCAGGCGGCCCATTTGTAGAACAAGAGGCTTTAGGTATTTAGCCAGTTGGGGGTATCTGGTTAATTGAGTTGATTCGCTCCACGTCAAGTCAGCAAAATTTTGGCAGATGACGCTCTTTACATTGTTATCTTGCTTAGATGCGATGTAGAAACTTACTATACCACCTTGGCTACTGCCCATAAGTGATACATTATCGCCAAATCGCTCTTTAGCATAATAAATTACCCGCTCGGTATCTTTTATAAGGTCGTTCATAGTGTAATCGCCACGGTTTCCTTCGCTGCGTCCATGTCCTCGTGGATCAAGGCCAACTATATTGAATCCTTCTTGACTTAGTTTATACAGAAACTCGGCATAGCAAAGCGCATAAATGGCAGTGCCAGGCACAAATACTATGGTAGGTGCATCTTTATCTACTTCCAAAACATCTACATGTAATCGAAGCCCATCAGAATAGACCTCGGCTGGTTGAAAGTGTTTGTGCAGGGCAGGAAAGCCCACGAAATCACAAATGAAATCGAAATAGTGGTCTAAACTCTCGTAACTCCTCGTGGCGCTCTGTATCATAGTAGCTTCTTTAAAGCGATGCCAAATTAAGAAAGATCAGGCAGTCCTTTTTCGGCAATTTGGCAGGTTTTATGCCATAATTGCATGCTTTTTTTGGGGTCGACTGCCATTTTAACATTAACTATTTCGGCTAAATATTTTTCTTCTAGTTTCTTAATACTTGAAATATTACCACAACTAACTGATAATCAGTAGCTAAATTGATTTTTAAAATCTCGAGTTGAATTTTTGGCACGCTTGGCATGAATTTGTTGCACAGTTATTGACAATGTGCTGTCATAATTAATTAACTCATTTTTAAACGCTCTTATCATGGAAGATCTGTTCAAAAAATTGCTTTATGCAGGCGTAGGTTTAGCCTCTCAAACCGGTGACAAATTCGAAAAAGCTTTGGAAGACTTAGCTAAAAAAGGTCAGAAGTCTGACTCAGACGTAAAAGAAGCTGCTGACGAATTAGTATCTCGCGTTGACGACTTGATCGAAAAAGCTGGAACTACTCGTGAAGACTTTGAAGCTCGTTTCAAAGAAGTAGTAGACAAAGTACCTTTCGGTAAAAAAGGTAGCGAATTAGACGAGTTGAAAGCTCGCGTAGAAGAGTTGGAAGGTCAATTAGCAAAAGCTAAAACCACAACTAAAAAAACTACAGCTAAAGCCTAATTAGGTTTTACTGAAAGCTTTAAGCCCGCTCCACTTTTGGTGCGGGCTTTTTTGTTTTTACCTATTAACTTTGCACACGAAAGAGATAATTTCGATCGGTATAATTGAACAACATGAGTAACAAGATAGTATTATTAGGAAGTGGGGAATTAGGCAAAGAGCTAGTAATAGCCTTGCAACGATTGGGTCAATATGTAGTGGCTTGTGATAGCTATGCTGGTGCCCCAGCCATGCAAGTAGCACAAGAATTTGAAGTGCTAGATATGCTGGATGCTAAGCAATTAGACGCAGTAATAGCTAAACACCAGCCTAAATTAGTTGTACCCGAAATAGAAGCGATACGTACCGATAGATTTTATGCTTATGAGGAACAAGGCATAACGGTAGTGCCAAGTGCCAAAGCGGCTAATTATACAATGAACCGCAAGTTGATTCGCGACTTGGCTGCTAAAGAATTGGGCTTGCGTACCGCGAATTATCAATATGCCGATAACCTTACTGACTTTACAAAAGCGATAGGCGATATAGGGATGCCTTGCGTGGTAAAACCATTGATGTCATCATCTGGTAAGGGACAAAGCGTGGTGAAAACGGAGGATGATATTGAAACTGCTTGGAATTACGCCATTAGCGGAAGCCGTGGCGATCTGCAAGAAGTAATTATTGAGGAGTTTGTTGATTTCCATACGGAGATAACGCTGTTAACGGTTACACAAAAAGAGGGACCAACGCTTTTCTGTCCAGCAATAGGGCATAGACAAGAGCGTGGTGATTATCAAGAAAGCTGGCAACCCGTTGCTGTAAGTGAGGTAGCTATTGAGGAAGCAGAAGAAATGGCCGCAAAAGTGACCGAAGCCCTTACAGGTGCAGGTATTTGGGGTGTCGAGTTTTTTATAGGTGAAAAGGGTGTTTATTTCAGTGAATTGTCACCTCGTCCGCATGATACGGGGATGGTTACTTTGGCTGGCACGCAGAATTTGAACGAGTTTGAATTGCATGCACGTGCCATTTTAGGTTTGCCAATACCACGGGTGAAGTTGGATAGAGCAGGAGTAAGTGCGGTAATTTTAGCTAATGATGAAAGCCAAGACCCACCCAAGTTTTTCGGTATTTCTGCTGCCATGCAAGATATTAGGACGGACATCCGAATTTTTGGAAAGCCAAGTACTCGCCCGTACCGCCGTATGGCTGTGGCCTTAACTTATGGCCCAGTAAGTGGGAACATAGATGAGCTTAGAGCTAAGGCTTTGGAAATGGCATCGAAGGTGAAGGTGAATGGGAAATAGATCTTGACCAGATCTTTTTATGTTGCTTAGAATATTTCTTTTGAGCACTTGCGCATTTTAGATCTTGTTTCGTTTTCTTCTTCCTTTTTCCTTGATGAAAAACGAAGCCAAAAAATCAAGCTAAAAAGAATGTTCTGCGCTCAAAGCTAGCGCACGCCACCGCTTTTTTGCAGCCCACGCTTCTTTTTTATACATCCGCATCAAAGCGTACTTGCTAGTCTAATTAATTCTGTTTTAGGATTTACTGGTTTAAACCTTGCTTTATTTGCTTTTGAACTATTCATCGTTACATCTGCTGGACGGGGAGGTGTTAGGTTAAGCTCTTTTTGGAGCGTGGGTACCAATTTAGCATTCGGAATATTGAAGGCTTCTTGCATCCATTTCCCAAAAGTATAGCGGTCTACCCTTTCAGGGCCACCTATATGGTAAAGCCCTTGAAAGTTCGATAGTGCATGTATTAAACCTAGTGCTGCTGCCTTTCCTCCTAATATGCTACGGTATTCGTCGGTGAATAGGTTTAGGCTTTCACCTGATCTCATTTTATCTAGAAAGCTGGGTAAAAAGCTCCCTCCTGTTCCGAACATCAATGGCATTCTGCATATTGCGGCCTCTGGGTAAATGACCCTTACTTTTTGCTCAGCTTCCAGCTTTTGTTTTCCGTAAGTGCTTAGTGGCTTAGGTATATCTTCTTCTGAATAGTTTCCTTGTTCTCCATCAAATACAAGGTCAGTGGAGGTAAATACAAAAGGGATGTTTTTATTGGCAGAATGTTGCGCTAGTTGCTCGGTAGCTAATACATTTATAGCGTAGCTTTCTATGGGATACTGCTCGCACGTATTGGCGTTGCTGATAGCCGCTAGATGGATCACCCCATCAAATTGATGTTCCTCAAATAAAGTTGAAACTGCTTTGCTATTAGTGAGATCTACTTGAAGAAAAGTAGCATTAGTAGAAGTTGGCGGAGGAGTGCTATTATAAAGTCCAGTTATCTTCCAGTCGCTTGGTTTATGGGCAATAATGTGCTTGCCTAAAAAACCTGAAGCACCCGTAAGTAGAACGGTTTTCACTTGGCTAGAACGTAGGCTCCAGTCTCTCTATCAAAATAACGGAGGATGCCTTTAGTCTGGTTGAAGTCTACCATCCAGATACCCATTTTACCACCTGTGGTATCTTCCTTTATTCGGTATACTTCTGAATAATTCTTCCCAGCGATAGACATGGAAGGAATAGGCGTTAACATATCTAAGGAGCGATACACTTCACCTAACTTGAAATAGCGTTTAAAGGAATTTACATCCTTCAAAAGATAGATCTGGAAACGACTATCTAACTCTTGGTTATTAATAATAACCTCTGCTTCAATAGGGAAATAGGTTTTTATTTGTTCCAAGTCGGTTCGGTCGGTTACTTCAAATTGATGAAGAGTACCTTCCGTATTTTTGAACTCTAAACCTTTACTTTTTGGGTAAACTAACCATGCCAATTCGTCCTTGGAGAACTCACCTTCCGTTTTTGATCCGCAGCTAGAGAGCAAAGCAAGGGTCAAGAGTAAAAGAAAAGTTTTCGCGAATTTGGCTAAGATCATAATTCCAATTAGATGTTCAAGGCTCTATCTGCACTTGCTGCTAGGGCTGCTTCTTTAAAACACTCGGTAAAGGTTGGGTGAGCGTGGCTCATACGACCTATATCTTCCGCAGAAGCTCGGAACTCCATAGCTACAACAGCCTCTGCTATCATATCTGCTGTACGAGGGCCTACCATGTGAACACCTAATATTTCATCGGTCTCTTTATCGGCCAATACTTTTACTAATCCTTCGGTATCCATACTTGCACGGGCACGTGCACTCGCTTTGAATGGGAATGATCCTGACTTGTAGGCAACGCCTTTTTCCTTCAATTGCTCTTCAGTATAACCAACAGCAGCAACCTCTGGCCAAGTGTACACCACACCAGGTATCAGTAAGTAATTGATGTGTGGTTTTTGTCCTGCCATAACTTCGGCTACAAATACTCCTTCTTCTTCGGCTTTGTGTGCCAACATGGCACCTTTAATTACGTCGCCAATGGCATAAATACCTGCTTCTGATGTCTGTAAATGTTCGTCTACTTCCACTCTTCCGCGGTCGTCTAACTTAACACCAGTATTCTCTAGGCCTAAGTTATCTGTATATGGTTTTCTACCAACTGACATCAAGCAGTATTCTGCTTTGAATTCTTGTAATACCCCTTTTTTATCTTCTGCCTTAACCGTTACTGAACGACTAGTAGCTTTTACCTCTGTTACTTTATGACTTAGGTTGAATTTCACCCCAAGCTTTTTCATAGAGCGCATCAACTCTTTTCCCATAGCACGGTCCATAGTAGGTATAATTGCGTCAGCATACTCTACCACAGTTACTTCCGTACCAATACGGGCATACACTGAACCCAACTCCAAGCCAATAACTCCACCACCGATGATAACCATCGACTTAGGTTGCTTAGGAAGTACCAAAGCTTCTGTTGAAGTGATGATACGTTTCTTGTCTATCTCAATACCTGGTAGCGTTGAAGGCTTTGATCCTGTAGCAATTATCGCCTTATCGGTATCTATCTCCGTTACTTTTCCGTCGTCACCTTTAACGGCTATCTTATTCTTGTTCACGAAAGAACCATGACCCGTAAATACGTCGATCTTGTTCTTCTTCATCAAATAATCAATGCCTTCAGTAGTTTGCTTTACTACATCACCACGGCGTTTGATCATCTGCGGGAAATTCACTTTCAAGTCCTTCAAATCAATACCATGCTCTTGGAATTTCTCCAAGGCATTGTGATAATGCTCAGAGCTATCTAAAAGTGCTTTCGATGGAATACATCCCACATTCAAACAAGTGCCACCAAGGGTATTGTAACGCTCAATGATGGCTACTTTCATTCCCAATTGTGCGCATCTAATTGCAGCTATGTATCCACCAGGACCAGAGCCGATAACCGTCACATCATATTTCATCATTAGTCAATAGTTTATAGTCCTTAGTCGGTAGATACTTTTTGGAGTACTGACTTTCTAAGGCCATGTAACATTTTTATTATTTCCTCTGCCTCGTTGTGCAAAGTTTCAAAATCTTTATCACTTACTAGCCCTCTCAGCTTACCAATATGCAAACAAGCTACAACTTCGTATGCCGAACGACTAGCTATACTTATAAACCTAGCAAACTCTTTATTAGTTTGCCCAGTTGAGCCTTCTGCAATATTTAAGCAAATTGAATCTGCCGCTCTTTTCATCTGTTGACCAAGTACGTATTGTTCTGAGCTTGGAAAGCCAGTAGTAAGTTGATGTACAGCTAGTGTATATTTCAACGAACGTTGCCAAACCACCAGTTTCTCGAACTTGAACACAGGCTATTTTTTTTTCTACTGACTCCCGACTATATACTATAAACCTATTAAAGCCTGAACAGGGTCTTTTCCAAGTAGCATTTGAGCAGGATCTTCTAAGCGCTCTTTTACTCTTACTAAAAAGGTAACCGCTTCTTTTCCGTCAATGATGCGGTGATCGTAGCTCATGGCTAGGTACATCATTGGGCGAATTTCCACTTTGCCGTCTATAGCCATTGGGCGCTCCTGTATTTTGTGCATACCTAGTATGGCTGATTGCGGAGCATTCAATATTGGCGTAGACATTAACGAACCGAACACACCACCATTACTAATGGTGAACGTACCGCCTTCCATGTCTGCCATAGTTAGTTTGCTATCGCGGCCTTTTATGGCTAGCTCTTTAATTTTTCCTTCAATTTCGGAGAAGCTCATCGATTCTGCGTTGCGAATAACGGGTACTACTAATCCTTTAGGAGTAGATACTGCTACGCCGATGTCGCAGAAATCGTGGTATATCACGTGGTCGCCATCTAGTTGGGCATTAACACCTTGTACCTCTTGCAAGGCCAACGTACAAGCACGGGTGAAGAAGCTCATAAAGCCAAGGTTCACTCCTTTTTCTTCACGGAATTTTTCTTTGTATTGCTTACGTATGTCTAGTATCGCTGTCATGTCCACCTCGTTAAAAGTGGTTAGCATGGCAGTACCGTTCTTGGCGTTCAATAAGTGCGAGGCGATGGTTTTACGCAGACGAGACATCTTCTCGCGACGTACCTCGCGGCTGTAATTTCCACTTACTATCTCTTGAACATTAGATAAGTCTGCAGCACCATTCTTCAAGGCTTGTACCACATCATTTTGAGTGATACGACCATCTTTGCCCGATCCTGATATTACCTTACTGGTCAAACCATTCTCTGCCATCAACTTAGCAGCAGCTGGCGATGGGTGGCCCGATGCATAGGTTTCTTCTTTAGCAGGTGCTTTTGTTTCCGCTGGTTTAGCAGCTTCTTCCTTTTTAGGTTCAGGTTTCGGCTCCTCTTTAGCAACTGGGGCAGCCTCTTTTTTAGGTGCAGCAGCAGGTGCTTTAGCACTTGTGTCAATAGTAGCTACTACGCCACCTATTTCTACATCAGCACCTTCTTCTACCGTAAAGGTTATTATTCCTGATTCTTCTACAGGCAATTCCAAAGTGGCCTTATCAGATTCAAGTTCTGCTATAAAGTCATCTTTGGTTACATAGGCACCGTCTTCCACTAGCCATTCGGATAGTGTTACTTCAGATATTGATTCGCCTATTACGGGTATTTTTACTTCTACTGCCATTATATGCTTGCTTTATGCAAATGTTCTGTTGATGATGTCTTGTTGTTCCTCGTGGTGTACTTTGTTAAAACCTGTTGCTGGCGATGCACTTGACTTACGGGATATTAATTCCCAATCTATCTCTCTAATGCAGCTTAGCATGTATACCCATGCACCCATGTTTGCAGGCTCTTCTTGTACCCATAATGGTTTCGCATTTTTATAGCGGTCCATTACACTTTTTATCTGCTTGAAGGTAAGTGGGTACAGCTGCTCAAGGCGGACTATAGCCACATCCTTACGGTTGTTTTTCTCTTGGAAGTCTAATAGATCATAATAGATCTTACCAGAACAGAAAGCTACTTTCTTCACCTTTTTAGGGTCGGTAATAGCTGCGTCGTCTATTATTTCTTGGAATCCTCCTTTGGTGAACTCCTCAATATTTGATGCCACTTTTGGGTGGCGCAATAAACTCTTAGGAGACATTACTACCAAAGGCTTACGGAATGGCCTATTCACTTGGCGACGAAGCACGTGAAAGAAATTAGCCGCAGTAGTACAATTAACTACCGCAATGTTAAATTCAGCACATGCCTGTAGGAAACGCTCCAACCTTGCACTAGAGTGCTCTGGGCCTTGACCTTCGTAACCGTGCGGTAAAAGCATAACCAAACCACTCATACGCTGCCACTTCGATTCAGCAGCTACTATAAATTGGTCGATAACCGTTTGTGCACCATTGGCAAAATCACCGAACTGGGCTTCCCACAATACTAAGGTATTTGGCGAAGCCTGAGAATATCCATACTCAAAACCAAGCACGGCAAATTCGGATAACAAGGAGTTGTATACCACAAAATCTGCCTGATCTTCACTAAGTAGGCTCAGTCGGTTGTGTTCTTTCTTGTTCTCCTCTTCATGCAACATAGCATGGCGGTGCGAGAACGTACCTCGCGCACTATCTTGGCCTGAAAGGCGAACATCATGTTTCTCTAATAAAAGCGTACCGTAAGCACATAATTCTGCCAAAGCCCAATCTAGCTGGCCATTATCTATCAGCTTTTGTGAGCTCTTTAATAAGCGACTTACTTTACCGATAGGTTGAAACCCTTCGGGAACGGTCATTATACCCTTAAGTACTTTATCTAGCTTTTGCTTGGATACCTTTGTTTCCGGCGACTTCTCAAAATCTTTTGGAGTAGAACGTCGCAACGATTTCCATTGCAATTCAGGTTCTTGGTAAGTGTAAGGTAGGTTGTGCTGTTTCACCAAGTTCAGGCGATCTTCCAACAACTCTTTGAACTCTTGATCGATACGCTCGGCGGTATCGGCATCAATAATACCATCGCTTATCAGCTTCTTCACATACACATCACGTGGATTAGCATGCTTTTCTATCAGCTTGTAGAAACTTGGCTGGGTAAATTTAGGCTCATCGCCCTCGTTATGGCCGTGCTTTCTGTAGCACACCATATCTATAAAAATGTCTTTGTTGAATTTCTGACGGTACTCTACTGCAAATTCAGCGGCATAAACCACAGCATCAGCATCATCACCATTTACGTGAAGCACGGGGGCTTGAATAGAATTAGCACCACCAGTACAGTATGTAGAAGAACGGGCATCGTCAAAATCAGTAGTAAATCCTATCTGGTTGTTGATGATGAAGTGGATAGTACCACCTGTTTCATATCCTTTTAATTGCGACATCTGTATCACCTCGTAGCTCACTCCCTGACCAGGCAAGGCTGCATCTCCGTGTATCAGTATCGGTAATATTTTGTCGTAATCCGAATTGTAAAGCACATCGGCCTTACCTCTTGTATAACCTTCTACCACCGAGTTAACCACCTCTAAGTGGCTAGGGTTGGGTGCTAGCTTAGCATATACATTCTTTCCGTTAGGAGTATCTAATTGAGAAGAATAACCCAAGTGATATTTCACATCACCATCGCCCATTGTCATGTCAGGTACGGCAGTTCCTTCAAAATCATTGAAGATGTGCTCGTAGGTTTTACCCATAATGTTAGCCAATACATTTAGCCTACCACGGTGGGCCATACCTATTACCACCTCGTTCACGCCAAGGTCTCCACCAAGGTTTATCATGGCATCAATGGCTGGAATGGTGCTTTCGCCACCTTCCAAACTAAAACGCTTTTGCCCCACATACTTCTTGTGCAAAAAGGTCTCAAATATTACTGATTCGTTCAGCTTATTGAGTATTCTGTGCTTCTTTTGTTCGGGTAAAGTCAGGTTTATTGACTCGCGCTCAAATTTTTCTTGTATCCATTGGCGGGCCTCCTCATCAAAAGTGTGCATATACTCTATCCCTATCGAACCACAATAAATGGTCTTTAGGTGAGCAATGATATTCTCCAATGTAGGGTTATCTAAGCCCAGCTCTTTACCTGCGGCAAAGTTGCTTTTTAGGTCTTCATCGGTCAATCCAAAGTCGCTTAACTCCAATCGGGCAAGCCTGTCTTTCCGCTGGCGAATGGGGTTGGTGTTCGACAATAAATTGGCCTTCGATCGGTAGGCCTGCACCAAACTCCAGACTTGTAAGTCTTTGGTGCTAAGGGTTTCGCTAGTGCCGTTCTCACCAAATCGTTCGAGGGCCATATCAAAGCCAGCGAAGAATTTTTGGAATTCTTTATCTACACTATCAGGGTCTTTCTGATAATCAAAATAAAGCGATTCGATGTAAGCGGGGTTAGCGTTGGAGATGTAGGAAAATTGTTGAGCCATTATGGTCTCTTGTTTCGCGTTGCTAAATGGAAAGCAAATATCGTAGATCTATATATAGCAGACCAGCAATAAGAGCATTAGTTATTCAGCATTGTAACGTTTATAGTCTAATTTAGGTTTTCGAAAAATATTTGGTAAAAAGAGAAGGTACATGTATCTTTGCCGTCCGATAAAGAATTAATTAAGATATGGCACATCATCAGTCGGCTAAAAAACGAATTCGTCAAACCGCTAAGCGCAGGTTACTTAATCGTTATTATGGCAAAACAGTACGTAACGCAATTCGCGAACTTCGTGCAACAGAGGAAAAGAAAACAGCGGAAGAGCAACTACCTAAAGTAGTAAGCATGATAGACCGTGAAGTTCGTCGTAACCAGTTCCACAAGAACAAAGCGGCTAACTTAAAAAGTAAGTTGACCTTATTCGTTAACGCGCTGTAAGCAGCACGTAATGTAAACTATATAGAAGTCCTCTAGCCTTAGGCTAGGGGATTTTTTGTTTGGTATTGATGGGAATGGTCGATAGTCGACTGTCCATAGTGTTTATCGTCGCAGTTGGCAGTAGTTGAGTTTATCCTTCCGCAAAACGTCATACCGTTGTAGAACGGTATCTCACGTAACACAAGACTTTCTTTCGCCAGAGCCTGAATTGAGTTTAGGGTGTAAACCTACGTTTATACTTTACAGGTATTTGCTGATGTTGGTTTGATACTAAAAGTTGAATAGCTGAAATCTTCTAGCATTAGCGTATTCACCCATCAGCACATTTACAATGTAGTCTGTGATCTGACTTCTAGCATCTAGTCTCTAAATTCCCATTTTCAGCCATTTGTGCTTGTATCCGTGTTTTTCGTGAAAATTAAGTGCTTGGTATAAAGTGGTTTATACATGCAAATATCCCCTTCTATGGCTGTATGCCTTGCTACTAGTAGGATTCCAAAACCCGCCTAACCCGCCAAAACCCGCCCTGAAACCCTTGCTATCACTAGGGTCATTTTTGGCAGTGCACCGCAGCTGCACCAAAACATTCCATTTTGGGCCATTTGTGTTGGTTTGTGTGGGGTATCATAGAGTCATTATGACAGGGGAAGTGCTGTCAGTCTGAGCGTAGTCGAAGACAGAAGCACGGTCCACGCGCGTCGCATTTCGACTACGCTCAATGTGACAGCTAGTAAGAATGACAGTCAAACTACTATTGAACTCCAATTAAAATAAAGTCTAGCTTCTAGCATCTCGGCTCTTGTATCTATTCGCTAACTTAGTCAGGCCATGGAGAAATACCCAACCACACACCGCGCCATCACCAGCTGGGCGGAAGAAGATAGACCGCGAGAAAAACTACTAGCCAAAGGCCGCCGAAGCCTAAGCGATGCCGAATTAATAGCCATATTAATTGGTAGCGGCACACCCAAACAAAGCGCCGTAGATCTAGCAAAAGACATATTGCATAGTGTAGAAAACAACATCAACGCCCTAGCCAAACTGAGCATAAAAGACCTGATGAAATTTAAGGGAATAGGCGAGGCCAAGGCCATATCCATAATAGCCGCGCTGGAATTGGGCGGAAGACGCGCCGTGGAGGAAGTGATGCAAAAGCCAGCTATAACGGGCAGCCACGATGTTTATAGCATAATGAAACCGCTATTGGCCGATCTACCCTACGAAGAATTCTGGGTGCTATACCTGAACAAGGCCAACAAGGTAATAGCCAAAGAACAAATAAGCCGCGGAGGAATTGCAGGAACAGTAGCCGATGCCCGTATCATTTTCAAAAAGGGATTGGAGCTACTTACCAGCGGAATAATATTAGTGCACAATCACCCCAGCGGAAATCTAAAAGCCAGTAAGGCCGACCTGCAACTTACCCGAAAAATAAAAGAGGGCGCCCAACTACTAGATATGCTAGTGCTAGATCACGTTATTGTTACCGATAGCGGTTATTTGAGTTTTGCGGATGAGGGGATGCTGTAGGTAGCTAATAGTATATAGTTTGTAGTCCGTAGATTTTTGAAGCATATTTTATAAGCTCCTGTTCATTGGTACATTTACGAATTAGCACATTGGTCAATTTCCAAACAATATTCACCGCCACATCTTGTTATAGGATATGCTAACTTTGCGCGCATGAATTTTGTGTTCCCGGCTTTTTTGTGGGCTCTTGGTCTTATCGCCATTCCAATTATCATTCACCTGTTTCAGTTCCGGCGATACAAAACGGTATTCTTTACCAATGTAAAGTTCCTAAAAGAGGTAAAAGAAGAAACAACTAGCCGCTACCGACTGAAGCATTTGTTGGTATTGCTCAGTCGTATTCTGGCGGTTATTTTTTTGGTGTTGGCTTTTGCGCAGCCTTTTATCCCCACGGGTGATAATGCAGTAGATAACACTACCGATAGGGCAGTAAGCGTATATATTGATAACTCCTTCAGCATGAGTGCTGAAACCGAAGAGGAGCCATTACTAGCACGTGCCAAGCGAAAAGCCGAGGAAATAGTAAAAGCCTACGGCGAAGCTGACCGCTTTCAACTGTTGACCAACGACATGGAGGGCAAGCACCAGCGTATGGTGGGCAAAGAAGAATTTCTGGCCTTTTTAGATGATGTGAAATTGACCAGTACCACTCGCTCTCTAAAAGAAATACAAGCCCTACAGCAACAGAACATGAGCACGGCGGGTATTGAGAACCGCGTGTTTTATTGGATAAGCGACTACCAGCGCAGCATGGTAGATATGGAGATAGACACCCTGGCCATCACCTATTTGGTGCCTCTTCAGCCGCAGCAGCAAGACAATGTATTTATTGATAGTACTTGGTTAGAAAAGCCATTGGTATACACTGGGCAACCAAATCGACTATTAGTTAAAGTGCGTAATACGGGAGAGACCAATATTGAAAGCAACCGATTGACCCTTAACATTGGTGGGCAAACTAAGGCTATAGCCGATGTAAGTGTTGCACCAAAAGCCTTTACTATTGATACGGTAACATTTACGGTAAGCAAGTCGGGCTGGCAGCAATTAGAGCTGAACTTGAGCGACCACCCAATAGTGTTTGATGATAATTACTACATGGCGGTAAATGCTATTGATAAAGTAGATGTGCAGGTCATTTTTCAAGAAGAGCTTTCTCCCTACTTAAAAGCGCTTTATGCTAGCTCAGAGAAATTTGAGTTGAGCAGTCAAAAAATAGACCAACTGAACTACAGCGGATTGGGTAATAATGCCATGATAGTTTTAGATAATGTGGCTTCCATTCCTTCGGGATTGACTTTTGAGTTACAGCAATTTGTTGAGCAAGGTGGGGTAGTAGCTTTATTTCCAGGTGCGAAAATGGATGTCGGTAGTTACAATGCTTTTGCCGCCAAGCTTGGCCTAGACCGTATTGCTGGATTAGCAGACGAAGAAGAACGCGTTCGCCGATTAGATGATAAGCAGCCCATCTTTGAAGATGTGTTTGAAAGCGTTCCGAGGAATATAGATCTGCCTAAGGCTAATTTGCATTTCACTTTTCAGCGCAGCACCAATTCTAGCGGACAGGTGATATTGGCTTTCCGCGATGGTTCACCTTTTGTGGCGGAGTATCCTTACGGAAATGGTAAGGTGTATCTATGTGCTTCGCCTTTAGATAAAGAGTATACCGATCTTCCCGTTCACGCCCTTTTTGTTCCGCTAATGTATAAAATGGCCTTATCAGGTGGTACGTACAGTAAGCCTGCATTCACACTTGGGGTAGATGATATTATTGAGGTAAAACAAGCCACAGCTAATGCCGAAGAGGTAGTAAGAATTACTGGTAAAGAATTAGAGTTTATTCCAGAGCAGCGTCGTGTTGGTTCCAAAATGCAAGTATCAATAGGTAAGCAATTTGAACGCAGCGGGCACTACCAGGTAGTAGACGATAAGGGTGCTGTAATGCAGCAATTGGCCTTGAATTACAACAGGGCTGAATCAGTTCTGGAATACTTTAGTGCGGAAGAATTGACCAATACTTTCGCTAGCGAAAACTTGAGGGTGCTGGATGTACTTAAGGCTGACTTAGGTGCAAAGGTGAAAGAGCTAGACAAGGGAATAGTGCTATGGAAACTTTGTCTTATTTTTGCACTGCTATTTTTGGCGATAGAGGTACTGCTACTGCGGTTTTGGCCTTAATTGCTTAACCAAAATTAGATCATGAACTATCTGATCCGTTCAGCCACCATCATCGATCCCCGCTCGGCTTATCATTTGACCCGTAAAGATCTGTTGATAGAACGCGGTATAATTACCAAGATAGGTGCCAAAATAGCCAACCCCAAGAAGTATAAAGAAGTGAAAAGTAAGCAGCTACATGTTTCCCTTGGTTGGGTAGATATGGTCAGCCAGTTCAACGACCCAGGTCTGGAACATAAAGAAGACTTGCTTTCAGGAACGGCGGCGGCAGCAGCGGGTGGCTTCACGCATGTATGCACCATGCCGAATACTGAGCCAGTGGTAGATTCAAAATCGCAGGTAGAATACATTCTGAATAAAACTCGTGATACACTTACTGCCGTTCACCCCATAGGTGCGGTAAGCTTGCATGCTAAGGGTGAAGAGATAACCGAGATATACGATATGCGCAATAGCGGGGCGATAGCCTTTAGCGATGGCGTGGAAAGTGGATTAAGTGCGGGTTTAACCCTTCGCAGCTTACAATATGTAAAACCCTTTAATGGATTGCTCATCACCATGCCCGATGACCATAGTCTCCGCATAAGTGGACAAATGAATGAAGGCGAAATGAGTACACTTTTAGGTATGAAAGGTATTCCCGAACTGGGAGAGACCATTGTGGTGAAACGTGACCTAGACCTATTACAATATACTGACTCAAGGTTGCACTTCGGTTATATTTCAGCCATTGAAAGTGTGGACCTAATAAAGAAAGCCAAAAAGACGGGGCAGCAAGTAAGTTGCTCTATACCAGCCTATCTTCTAGCATGGGATGAAGAGGTGTTGGGTGAATACGATACCAATTACAAAGTCCTTCCCCCACTTCGTGACAAAGCAACTATCAAGAAATTGATAGCAGGATTGAAAGATGGAACTATTGATACTATTGCCAGCTTCCACCTTCCGCAAGATATTGAATCGAAAGAACGAGAATTTGATACGGCTGATTTTGGGATGATAGGTCTGCAAACTACTTATGCGCTGGTAAACGAAGTAGCCGGAAAGCAATTGGGCCAAGAGGTGATAGTAGATAAACTAAGCACTAAGCCAAGAGAAATATTGAACCTGCCCGAAACTACAATAGAAGAAGGCGTAGAAGCGGACCTTACACTTTTTGACCCTTCAGTGGAATGGACCTTCAACAAAGAAGATAATCGTTCTAAGTCGGCTAACTATCCAGCTTTTGGAGCTACCTATACAGGCAAAGTAATAGGAAGCATCCACCGTAACCAAATACACTTGAACGACTGATGAGCGATAGTTCGAACTCAACAAGTTTAGGCCTACGTATGGGGCTGTATGGTGGTTTGGCTGCAATAACCTTCTATCTCATCTTGTATTTTATTGACAAGCAGTGGTTGGTAGGGGTGTTGGCCATTGGGCCTATGCCGTTACCAGTACTTAATGTGCTTGTTTTGCTTCCTATACTTGTTATGCAGGCGCTTACGGCGTGGCTGTATATAAAGCAAGGAGGTGATCGTTCAAGCATTAGGAATATAATTAAGCCCATCTTTCTTAGTTCAATTATAGCGATGCTGCTGTGGAATAATTTCCACGTGCTTATGATGAACTATGTCGATCCACAATTACAAGAGTTAGCCAAAATAGAGAACACCAGCCTTGAGGTGAAACGTATGGAATATGCTGGTGCTTTGGATTATGATATTGAGGTGAAAAAAGAAGAATTAGCAGAGCTAGATTACAGTTACTCTATCCAGAGATGGTTTCATGAGTATGTAAAGAGTTTATTACCCGCATTTATCTATTCATTAATAATTGCTACTATTGTGCTATTCGGCTTCAGGCCAAAAGAACAAGAATGAGTTTGGACATATCTATCGTCATACCATTATTTAACGAAGAAGAATCGCTTCGTGAGTTGCACAGTTGGATCTGTCGCTCCATCGAGCCTATGAACAAGAGCTTCGAAATGATATTTGTAGATGATGGAAGTAAAGACAATAGCTGGAAAATAGTAGAAGAACTTTCAGAGAAAGACGACCGCGTAAAAGGTATCCGCTTCCGCAGAAATTATGGTAAGTCAGCAGCCTTAAATGAAGGTTTCCACGCTACTAGTGGTGACGTGGTAATTACCATGGATGCTGACCTACAAGATAGCCCTGAGGAAGTTCCTGGTTTATACAAAATGATAATGGAAGACGGTTACGACCTGGTGTCGGGCTGGAAGAAAAAGCGTTTTGATCCTGCATTGACCAAGCGCGTTCCATCAAAACTATATAATTATACTACGGGTGTTATCACAGGTATTAAGCTACACGATATGAACTGTGGGCTAAAAGCCTATAAAGGCGATGTAGTGCACAGCATAGAAGTGTACGGCGAAATGCATCGTTACATACCCGTTATAGCTCGCCGAGCAGGTTTCGGGAATATCGGTGAGAAAGTTGTTCAACACCAAGAGCGTAAATACGGCGTAACCAAGTTTGGACTAGAGCGCTTCGTTTTTGGTTTTTTAGATCTATTGTCTATCACCTTTGTAACCCGTTTCGGTAAAAGCCCTATGCACCTTTTTGGTACTATTGGTGCTTTATCGTTCTTCTTGGGTGGTGGCGTTACTATTTACCTAATAGCCGAAAAACTGTACCGAATTGCCAGTAAAACAGTTGCGCGCGATGTGGTCGACCAACCTTTATTTTACTTAGCATTAGTGGCAGTAGTAGCTGGCGTACAGTTGTTTTTAGCAGGCTTTTTAGGAGAGCTTATTTCACGGAATTCTCCTGATAGAAATACCTATCTCGTATCAAAACGACTTCGGTTGAACGACTGATGTTCTACTCCATCATAGTCCCACTTTATAATCGTCCCGATGAAATTCGAGAGCTATTGGAAAGTCTGGAACGACAGACTTATACCAATTTCGAAGTACTGGTAATTGAAGATGGTTCTACCATAAAAGGAGAAGAGGAAGTGGATAAGTTCAAGGAGAAGCTTGATGTTCACTACTATTTTAAACCCAATAGCGGACAAGGTTTTACCCGTAATTACGGCATGGAACGTGCTAAAGGAGATTACTTTATTATTTTCGATTCGGACTGCATTATTCCAGATGACTACATGCAGATAGTAGACCGAGAATTGAAAGAGCATAAGTACGACTGCTATGGTGGACCTGATGCTGCCTTACCAACCTTTACCCCAGTACAAAAGGCCATTAATTACGCCATGACTTCTCCACTAACTACGGGAGGTATTCGTGGTAAAAAGAAGCATTTAGGTGTATACCATCCACGTAGTTTCAATTTAGGCCTATCACGAGAAGTATTTGAAACTACTAAAGGCTTTCCCATTACCCGCATGGGCGAGGATATTCTATTGAGCATCCGTATTCTAGAATTAGGCTTCAAAATAGGATTTATAGAAGAAGCCAAAGTATATCACAAACGAAGAACAGACCTGCGTCGATACTGGAATCAGCTAAAGTTTTTTGGAAGAGCTAGGATAAACATCTTTACCTATTATAGAAGTGAGTTGAAGTTGGTACACTTTCTACCCGCTATGTTCTTAGTGGGTATTGTTGGTGGGTTTATACTATCCATGTTCAATGTTTGGATAGGTGGGGCGTATTCTGTTTTCTTGATGCTGTTTACGGTTTCGGTATTCATCCATTCTACATTCTTAAATGGTAGTGTGCATATCGGACTGCTCAGTATAGCTACTTCTTACATACAATTGCTGGCCTACGGAGTTGGCTTTATACAAGAATACACGAAACGCGTAATTTTAAAACGCGAGAACGATGTGAACGAATACCCCAGCTAAATGAGCAGCAAAGCCGAAATACAAGAACTCATTAAGTCTAGCATTAGCCTTAAGCAGGAAGTGCTGGCTGATGAAGGAATGACGAACACAGTTAATGCTGTGGTTGATCTATTCGTAAGCACATTTGAAAGAGAGGGTAAAGTGCTGTTCTGTGGAAATGGTGGTAGTGCTGCCGATGCACAGCATATTGCAGCAGAATTATCAGGCAGGTTTTATATTGACCGAGAACCACTATTTGCAGAAGCATTACATGTAAATACCTCTTACCTAACAGCTACGGCAAATGATCATGGATACGATGAAGTTTATGCCCGTTTAGTTCAGGCCATGGGCCGCCAAGGTGACATTTTGGTGGGCTTATCAACGTCGGGAAACTCGCCTAATGTGGTTAAAGCCATGGAAACAGGGCGTGACTTAGGGATGATAACTATCGGTTTCACGGGTAGTAAAGTAGGTGAAATGGATATACATTGCGATCACCTAATTAAAGTGCCAAGTGCTGATACCCCACGTATACAAGAGGTACACATGCTTTTTGGCCATATTATCTGCCAATTGGTAGAGGCCAAACTCTTCGCTTAATCTCTTGAATTACAGCGCTTATTTAGATGTTATCTAAATAGCATCAAAGTGAACAAATTCTTTGGCTGCCCATTATTTGGTTGATACCTTTGCGATAACTAAACAGGAGTTGAATGAGCGCATCAGCACTAGCTACACGATCCATTGCGAAAAAGGTTTTTACCGCCCTAACGGGTCTTTTCTTGGTCATTTTCTTACTAGGACACTTAGCAGGAAACTTGCAACTGTTCATTCAAGGGGATGCTGGTAAGTTTGCCTTTAACGAATATGCCCAATTCATGACCACAAATCCCGCAGTTAAAGTACTATCATACGTAACGTACTTTAGTATTCTATTTCACGCATTTATGGGTATTTATCTAACAGTGCAGAATAGAAAAGCGCGCCCAATAGGTTACGCTAAAGAAAATGCTGGAGCCAATTCAAGCTGGATGAGCCGTTACATGGCACCACTCGGTGTGTTGATCTTGGTATTCCTTGTCATCCACCTTCGTGCATTTTGGTATGAAATGCATTTTGGAGATGTGCCACTAGACGCTAATGGCCTAAAAGACCTTCATGCTGTAGTCTACGAAGCATTCAGTACGCCTTGGTACGTAGCTATATATGTGTTTAGCATGTTGGTTTTAGCATTCCACCTCGCACATGGTTTTGAAAGCGGTTTCCAATCAATAGGTGCTAATCATCCGAAATATACTCCTCTAATTCACAAAGCAGGCTTGGGCTTATCCATAGTTGTGCCTTTGTTATTTGCGGCCATTCCCGTTTACATTTTAGTTGTAGGATAAGAAAAGAAAGAACATGAGTTTAGACGCTAAGATACCTGAAGGACCACTTGCTGATAAGTGGCAAAAGCATAAGAACAACATTAGCTTGGTTAACCCAGCTAACAAGCGTTCTATCGACGTTATTGTTATTGGTACTGGTTTGGCAGGAGGTTCTGCTGCCGCTTCGTTGGCAGAAATGGGCTACAATGTAAAAGCATTCTGTTTTCAAGACAGCCCTCGCCGTGCGCACTCTATTGCAGCACAAGGAGGAATAAATGCAGCTAAGAACTATCAAAATGATGGAGACAGCGTATACCGTTTATTCTACGATACCATTAAAGGTGGTGATTACCGTTCAAGAGAAGCTAACGTACATCGTTTAGCAGAAGTATCTACCAACATCATCGATCAATGTGTTGCACAAGGGGTTCCCTTTGCACGTGAGTATGGTGGTTTATTAGATAACCGCTCATTTGGTGGAGTACAAGTATCTCGTACCTTCTATGCAAAAGGACAAACTGGTCAGCAACTACTATTGGGTGCATACTCTGCCATGTCTCGCCAGATCGGGAAAGGAAAGATAAAGATGTACAACCGTCACGAGATGATGGAGATAGTTAAAGTAGATGGCAAGGCACGAGGCATTATTGCTCGTAACTTAATTACAGGAACTGTAGAACGTCATTCTGCGCATGCAGTAATTATAGCAAGTGGAGGTTATGGTAACGTATTCTTCTTGTCTACCAATGCAATGGGTTCTAACACATCTGCTGCTTGGAAAGCACACCGTAAGGGTGCCCACATGGCTAACCCATGTTACACGCAAATTCACCCTACTTGTATACCTGTTTCAGGAGATGCGCAGTCGAAATTGACCTTGATGTCAGAGTCGTTACGTAACGATGGTCGTATTTGGGTGCCAAAAGAGCAGGAAGACGCTAAAGCTATTCGCGAAGGCCGCCTAAAAGGGAAAGATCTACCAGAAGAAAAACGTGATTATTACTTAGAGCGCCGCTATCCTTCATTCGGAAACTTAGTGCCTCGTGATGTAGCATCACGTGCAGCTAAGGAGCGTTGTGATGCTGGATATGGGGTGAATAAAACAGGCGAAGCAGTATACTTGGATTTTGCTGCCGCGATCGAGCGCTACGGAAAAGTAGAAGCTACAACCCGTCATCTTGATGTGAACGACAAAGCTTTAGTACAAAAATTGGGTAAAGAGATAGTGGAAGCCAAGTATGGTAACCTCTTTCAGATGTACGAAAAGATAGCGGACGACAACCCGTATGAAATGCCAATGAAGATCTATCCTGCTGTACACTACACTATGGGTGGGTTATGGGTAGATTATAACTTAATGACCTCGGTACCTGGATTATATGCCTTAGGTGAGGCTAATTTCTCTGATCACGGTGCCAACCGATTAGGCGCTTCTGCATTAATGCAGGGATTGGCAGATGGATACTTTGTTATCCCTTACACTATTGGAGATTATTTGTCGAACGAGATACGTACAGGTGAAATTTCTACCAATACGCCTGAATTTGAACAAGCTGAAAAAGAAGTGAACGAGCGTATCGACCACTTGTTGAACAACAACGGTACTCAAACCGTAGATAGCTTCCACCGCCGTTTAGGTAAGTTTATGTGGAATAACTGCGGCATGTCTCGTAATGCGGAGGACTTGAAAAAAGCAATAGCTGGTATACAAGCGCTACGCGAAGAATTTTGGAGAGATGTAAAAGTACCAGGTAAAAAAGATGGCTTGAACGCTGAATTAGAGAAAGCTGGCCGTGTTGCCGATTTCTTAGAGCTAGGTGAATTGATGTGTATCGATGCACTGGACAGGAACGAATCTTGTGGTGGTCACTTCCGCGAAGAGTACCAAACAGCTGATGGTGAAGCACTTCGTGATGATGTGAATTATGCCTACAGCTCCGCTTGGGAATTTACAGGTGATGTGTCGCAGCCAAAATTGAACAAAGAAGAACTAGTGTTTGACAACGTAGAGTTGAAAACACGTAGTTACAAGTAAGAACGAACAAAATACAAGTGCTATGAACTTGACATTGAAGATATGGAGACAAGAAGGACCGAACGCTAAGGGCGCCATGGAAACCTATGAGGTTACAGGTATTGAAGGCGATCAGTCATTCTTAGAGATGATAGATGTATTGAACGAAAAGTTAGTTATAGATGGTAAAGACCCTATAGCTTTTGATCATGATTGTCGTGAAGGTATCTGCGGAAGTTGCAGTATGTTCATTAACGGCGAGGCACATGGCCCGGGTCGCGAGATAGCTACTTGTCAGTTGCACATGCGTTCTTTCAAAGATGGGGAGACCATCTTTATTGAGCCTTGGAGAGCTAAAGCATTCCCTATTATAAAAGACTTAGTGGTAGACCGCTCTGCTTTCGATCGTATCATCCAAGCTGGTGGTTTCGTATCGGTTAACACCTCTGGTAATACCTTAGATGCAAACGCTATTCCAGTTCCTAAAGAAGATGCTGATAGAGCTTTTGATGCTGCAACATGTATCGGTTGTGGAGCTTGTGTGGCTACTTGTAAAAATGCATCGGCTATGCTATTCGTTTCAGCCAAAGTATCTCAATTAGCACTGCTACCTCAAGGTCAAGTGGAATCAGAAGAACGTGTGCTGAAGATGGTTCAACAAATGGACGAAGAAGGTTTCGGAAATTGTACCAATACAGGTGCATGTGAAGTAGAATGCCCGAAAGGCATCTCTATAGAGAACATTGCCCGTATGAATCGTGAGTTCATGAAAGCATCAGTTACAAGTAACTAGCTGTCAATAAAATAAAATGTCACAGCCCTGTCAGTTAATGGCGGGGCTGTTTTGTTTTAGGGCTGTTCATGTGCTCTTGTACAATAAGCACCCATACATTTTGTTTATCTTTCATAAACTAGTTAGTGCCCAGTTTGGTTAATAGAATGATGCTAAGATCTACTTACCTTTTTATGTTCCTTTTGCTCGTGCAATTTGCACAGGCTTCGCACTATAGGGCAGGTGAGATCGTTTTTCGACAGATCTCGCAACTGGAAGTGGAGGCAACAGTTATTACCTATGCACTAAACAACAGCGCTGATCAACCATTCATAGAATTAGATTGGGGTGATGGAACGGTTCAAGATATTGCCAGAACAAATGGAAACATAGTTGGGGGTGTTGGGCTAGGAGAGTTCATACCTAATGCTGGCAATACAAAAAAGAATATCTATGGACCTGTTAGGCATATTTATTCTGGAGCTTTGCCCTTCTTTGTAATATCAATTGCAGAGCCTTACCGAGAACCTTTTGTTTGTAATGTGGATTTTGGATCGTCTGGTGATGAACTCTTCTATATAGAAGATACGATCCGCATTTTCGACCCTTCCTTTGTTGGTTTAAATACGTCCCCTATTTTGTTGAATCCACCGATCGACTATGCTAAAGTGGGAGAAGTATTCGAGCATAATCCAGCGGCATTTGATGTAGATGGTGATAGCTTGGTCTATCAGTTGATACCTTCGCTACAAGGTTCTGGTTTTCCCGTAAACAACTATCGTTTTCCAGAGGAAACCAACCCCCAGCCAGATATACTCACTATCGACCCACTAACGGGCGATATTGTTTGGGACGCACCGCCTGAGATATGCACTTACAATATTGCTATTCTCATTACAGAATATCGAAATGGTATTGAACTGGGTACCATTATGCGGGATATGCAGATAGTGGTGGAAGATAACTTAAACTCACCTCCTGAGCTTGCTGATGTTAAGGATACATGTATTATTGCAGGCTCTCCTTTAGAGCTTGAACTAATAGCTGGAGATATTGATAGTAACCAGACTGTTTTTTTACAGGGTTTCGGTGGGCCATTGGATGTACCGAGTATTCCAGCACCAGCAGCTACTTTAACAACTACAGGCACTAATCCAGTTAATGGTCTATTTGAGTGGGGTACCAATTGCGACCATATCCGCAGGCAACCATATCAGGTTACTTTTAAAGCCAGCGATAATTTTTCTCCTGGAGGTACACCTAGGCCGCTGGTAGATCTAGAGACCTGGCGAATACAGGTGGTAGCACCAGCCCCACAAAATGTACAAACCAGTGCATCAGGAAACAGTATAGAAGTTTCTTGGCGAGATCCTTACTTGTGTTCAAGCACTGATAAATTCATTGGCTTTTCTGTTTGGAGAAGAATAGGAAGTAACCCATTCATTCCAGAAAATTGTGAGGTAGGCTTAGCAGGAAAGGGATATACCAAAATAGCTGATAGGCTAGAAACGGATTACTCTTATATTGACAGTAATGTGGTAAGGGGAAATAACTATTGCTATCGAGTGTTAGCAGAGTTTGCGGAACGAACTACAGCTGGTTTACTCTACAATAAAGTGGAAAGTTTACCGAGTAATGAGGCATGCTCAGAGTTATCTCGAGATGTGCCTATCATTACCAAAGCGAGTGTTGAAGCTACAGATGTATCTAAAGGAGCAGTAGATGTTACTTGGAGTAAACCATTAGCGGGCACTAATGGGTTAGATACGCTTCAACTTCCCGGACCATATGAATACAAGGTGCTTCGCGGGCTTGGTTTAAATGCAACTGTATTTACGGAGATACAGTCCTTTACTAGTCCAACTTTTTTCAGTCATAACGATACTACTTTTACTGATTTAGCCTTAAATACGCTTGAGAATCCTTACAGTTATAAGATAGAATTTTATGCGAATGGAACATTTGTTGGAGCATCTGAAGTGGCATCAACTGTATTTCTTGAGCTAGTGGCCACAGACAATAGGATGGAGCTGACTTGGAGCGAACAAGTACCTTGGCAAAATGAAACGTATAATATTTACAGGGCCGACTTTGGGAGCCCTGCCTATAATTTGATAGATAATACTACTACCCAGCTTTATACAGACCGAGATGTGGTAAATGATTCGCTTTACTGCTATTATATTGAAAGCGATGGAGGGTATTCAGTAAGTGGGATAATAGACCCTATATTGAACAATAGCCAACAAGCTTGCGCTCGCCCAATTGATACCATTCCGCCTTGCCCACCCGTACTTACTGTAGTAAACGATTGCCCTGATGTAGAGGATGGTGAGTTTTGCTCTGATGATGTCTCTCTACTGCAAAATCAATTGAATTGGACTAACCCAGAGAATGCTTGTGAAGGTATTGATGATGTAGAAAAATACTACGTGTACTTCAGGTCGCCATTAGAAGATTCTTTCCGTCGGATAGATAGTCTCTTTTCATCTGCTGATACATTTTATTCTCACAGTACGCTTAGTGGTTCGCTGGCGGGTTGCTATTATGTTACATCTGTTGATGTAAGGGGGAATGAAAGTGAGCGAAGCGAAGAAGTATGTGTTGACAATTGCCCATGCTATAAGCTGCCTAATGTATTTACGCCTAATGGCGATGGTAGTAATGACTTTTTCATTCCATTCTTACCTTATCGATACATTGATAAGATAGATCTGAAGGTATTTGATAGGTGGGGAACATTGGTGTTTGAAACAGATGACCCAAATATAAATTGGGATGGTAAAGACCCGCAGTCGGGAAAACCATTGAAGGAAGGGACTTACTTCTATGTGTGCGAAACGTTTGAAATAAGGGAAGATGGTATAGTTAAGTCACCTGAACCATTGGAAGGATATATTTATTTGATAGTTGGGGGTAATGATATACCATCACAATAAGGATAAGTAGCCAATTTTTAGGGCTGTTTAACGTTATTGCCGTGTATAAGCTGTGCGCCCATTTTCGTAGCTATACCAGTATATTTATCAAAAATTGTGAAGTGGGCAACATGCCTCTTCAAGCCTAAAGAATGATGCAGCGGTTAATTCTGTTTATTGCTTTCGTATTTGCTGGCCTTTTAGCTAATGCTACACATAACCGAGCGGGCGAAATAATCTATACGCAAGTATCGCAGCTTACCTTTGATGTAACAGTAATTACTTACGCCCTAGATAATGCGGCAGATCGTGATAGCGTGAATATGGATTGGGGAGATGGTAGCCCAGTTCAACCCATTGCAAGGCAAAATGGACCTGTTGGGGGTATAAATGGTGTTCCTCAGGGTGAATTATTCCCTAATGCAGATAATACTAAGAAGAATGTCTACGGTCCTGTTCGTCATACTTTTCCAGGTGCGTTACCCTTTTTTGTTATTTCTATAGTAGACCCGAACAGGATAAGCAGTATTGTAAATATCAACAATGGTGCTTCGGTACAAATACCTTTTTACTTAGAAGATACACTGCGTATTTATGACCCTACTTTTGTTGGCCTGAATACGTCGCCTGTGTTGCTTAATCCACCTATCGATTACGCAAAAGTAGATGAGATATTTGAGCATAACCCTGCTGCTTTCGACCCTGACGGTGATAGCTTGGTTTACGAACTCATCGTCCCTTTTCGTCAAAAAGGGTTAGAAGTGCCGAACTATGAATTTCCAGAAGAAGTAGATCCAGCACCAGATGTATTTACTATAGATGTGCTTACTGGAGATATTGTTTGGAACACACCTCAGCAACAGGGTATTTACACCATAGCTATACTTATAACGGAATATAGAAACGGTATTGAGCTAGGTACGGTATTGCGTGATATGCAGATAATTGTTGTAGATAATGTGAACGACCCACCTGTACTTAATGAGATCAGAGATACCTGTATATTGGCAGGTAGCCCTTTAGAGATAGACATTAGAGCGACCGATCCCAATGTTGGGCAAACAGTTATACTAGAAGCCTTTGGTGGCCCTTTAGATGCTGCTACTATTGAAGCTCCTGCTGCCCAATTTACATCAGGTGGTATCAATCCTGCTAATGGTACTTTCTTCTGGCAAACCTCTTGTGATCATATCCGCCGACAATTCTACCAAGTGGTATTTAAGGCTAGCGATAATTTCTCTCCCATACCTGGTCAACCCAATCCATTGGTAGATCTAGAGACTTGGACTATTGAAGTAGTAGCCCCGCCACCAGAAAACGTAACGGCAGACCCCGTGAATAATACAGTTGAAGTGAATTGGGACGACCCATATTCTTGTTTTGTAACGGATAAATTTATTGGTTTTTCGGTATGGAGAAGAGAAGGTTCTAATCCTTTTCCACCAGATACTTGTATGAAGGGACTAGCTGGACAGGGCTACGTGAAAATAGCTGATAGACTAACTGTTTATACCCATATTGATTCAAATGTAGTTCGCGGTAAGAACTATTGCTACAGGGTATTGGCGGAATTTGCGGAGCGTACGTCATTTGGACTACTATACAATAAGGTAGAAAGTATGCCGAGTAATGAAGCTTGCTCTGAACTTAAAAAGGATCTTCCGCTCATTACCCATGTAACTGTTGTGGAAACTGATCAAATTACTGGTAGAACCATAGTATCTTGGAGTAAACCACTAGCTGGTGTTGATGGCTTAGATACATTGCAATTACCAGGGCCTTACGAGTATAGGGTCGCTAGAGCGGACGGTTTTGGAACTGCTTTTACGGAGATACAAACTTTTACTAGCGCAACTTTCAGCGGATTGAATGATACCACATTTAATGACAGTGGGTTGAACACTCAAACCCAGCCACATACTTATAAAATAGACTTTTACTCTAATGGTACGTTCGTTGGCGCTAGCGAAACGGCATCTTCTGTGTTCTTGACTTTGGATGCTTCCGATCGGAAAATGACCTTGACTTGGGAGGAACGGGTTCCGTGGACGAATGAGGAATATTCTATTTTCCGCCAAGATCCAGGTACTTCAGTTTTCAATTTCATTGGTACATCGTTAGATAGTGTGTTTGTAGATGAAGGTCTTGTGAACGATTCTTTGTACTGCTACTATGTGCAAAGTACAGGTGGTTATACCATTACAGGCGTGGTAGACCCAATAATAAACCTTAGCCAAATAGCTTGTGCACGCCCTATAGATACCCTTGCTCCATGCCCACCAGTACTTATGGTGGAGAATGCTTGCGATGATGTAGATAATGGAGAATTTTGCTCTGATGATCTTTCACAGCTAAAGAATGCCCTTAACTGGACCAACCCAAGTAATAGCTGCGAGGATAGTGACGATACTGAGAAATACTATGTCTACTTTGACTCACCAATAACGGAAGAGACCGATCCAATGCTTATTGATAGTATTTTCGGTGCTGCGGACACTTTTTACTTTCATTCTACTATAGATGGGTCTTTGGCTGGATGCTACTTCGTTACAGCAGTAGATTCGGCGGGTAATGAGAGTGAGCCTAGTAATATTGAATGTGTAGACAATTGTCCTTGCTACAAACTGCCAAATGTGTTCACCCCGAACAACGATGGTAGTAATGACTTCTTTGTGCCATTCACCCCGTTCCGATATATCGATAGAATAGACATGAAGATATACGACCGTTGGGGTACTTTGGTGTTTGAAACTACCGACCCAGAAATACTTTGGAATGGTAATGATATGAACAGCGGTAAGCCAATGAAAGAAGGTACTTATTACTATTCTTGTAAAACTTTTGAGATAAGAGTTGACGGTGTAAACCAATCGCCAGATATTTTGGAAGGCTATATCAGATTGATAAGAGGTAACGGAGGAGAAAATCCATAACAGATGTTCACGGGAATTATTGAAGCAGTAGGAGAGATAACTACTATTCGCGAAGAGGGTACAAACCTTCATTTCACCATAAGCAGCACTATTAGTAAAGAGCTGAAGATAGACCAGAGTGTTGCGCACAATGGGGTATGCCTTACTGTTGTAGAGCTAGAAGGCGACGCACATACAGTTACTGCCATTAAAGAGACTTTAGATAAGACTAGTCTAGCAGCTTGGAAGATTGGCTCTAGCGTTAACTTGGAACGAGCCATGCTTGCTGATAGTCGATTTGATGGGCATATGGTACAAGGCCACGTGGATACTACTGCGGAAGTTGTAAAGGTTAACGAAGTAGATGGCAGTTGGGAGTACTATTTCAAATTCATTCCTACCGATGTTAGCATGCTAGTTGATAAAGGATCAATATGCATTGATGGTGTAAGCCTCACAGTAGTTCAGGCCACTATGGATAGCTTTTCAGTAGCTATAATTCCATATACCTACGAGCATACTTGTTTCAAGTATTTAAAGGAGGGACATAAAGTGAATTTGGAATTCGATATACTAGGTAAGTATCTATCTAAATACTTTGCTGGAATAGCTTCTAAGCTTCAAGCTTAGCGGACTAGATACATTTTACCAAAGCCGCTTTTAAAGTACTTTCCTAAGCCATTACTATCATTTAGCTCAATGCTTTCTCCATCAATAGAGGCAACTACACGGTATAGGTATAAACCGTTCGCAAGTCTATCGCCATATTGATCGGTACCATCCCAAGCATAGTCAGTAATGTTTCTTCCAATACGTAAGTTACCTAGCTCGGCCAAGGTGATCTCTCTTACTATTTTACCCGAAACGGTCATTACTTGTATTTTGAAATAATCTGGTGGAGTGATACCAGTAAGTGTAAATACAAATCGAGTGGAAGTGGTAAATGGATTAGGATAGTTAACCACTCTTGTAATGCTAGCTTCCCTTATTACCTCGAAGGCTATACGGTAGTCTAAACCCGACTGCGGGCTACCATAGTTACCTGACACGTTACGGCTTCTATCTTCTGCTTGAACCCAAAGCTCATACTCTCCACTAACTAAGAATTCTCTATTGATGAATACTTCGGCGAAATTTTCTTTTGATAGAGGAGCAGGTTCAAATCTAGCTTCTATTCCATCGTATTGTACCCGCTCTTGTGAGCCATCAGGATGCAGTAAAAATACATTGACCAACGAGGTGTCATTTAAACGAAGGAACTCATTGTCATCCTTCAGTTCAATGCGTATCTCTGGCTGTGCCGAAACTATATCGCCATCCATAATGTGTGTTCCGTCAAACGTAACATCCAATAAAGGATTAACTGCATCACCAGCTATTTTAAAAGGAATAACACCCAAGTTATTAAAGTGGAATTGCTCTAATTGATGGTATTGGGTTTCTTTTGGATTTTCCTCATTTATCAAGTTGTTCTAGTCGCTCATACAGCCGGAGTTAGTGTTGATTTCAAAATTTGCATTCGAATTCTCAAAAGCTCTTTAAGAGTCATATTTCTGATACTGCTCCGTTATGTTCCCATTTGACAGTAGGCTGT
>CAYGTK010000001.1:10069-80776 GCA_964352775.1 uncultured Chitinophagaceae bacterium | reverse complement strand
TCATTTTGGCTTTGGTTGCTATTATTTTTGCCTTTGCTAGCAGCGCACCTGCAGTAGCACCTTTCGTATATCCAATGTTCTAGCATGAAACCTACTAAGTCGCCCTATCCGTCCATCATTGTAATGGCGCTAGGTTTTCTAGCCTTCTACTTTATTTTCGATAAGATCTTTCTACTGGGTATTTCCACAGCTATTTTGGTAGTTAGTTTGGCTTCTGAAAAAGGAGCGAGGCTGATAGAAAAAGGCTGGCTGAAGTTCGGACTGGCCTTGGGCTTTATCAACTCCAGAATAATCTTATGGGTAGTGTATTATGTGGTATTAACGCCAATGGCATTGCTTGGCAGACTATTCGGCAAGGACGAGCTACAATTGAAAAAGGGGAAGGATAATTCCTACTACGCCGAACGCAATCACACGTATGTGGCTAAAGACTTTACTAAGCCCTTTTAGTCTTCTTTTACTTCTTCGTAATCTATATACTCACCACCCTCAAAGCCAGGGCTTTCATTGCTGGTAGTAGATGAGTTGTTGGTAGTTGTATGCGTATTACCTGGTCTGTTCATCGGCCCGTTTCCCGTGGCTGCCATTGGCTTTACAAAGGTGTTGTATAATGACGACCCTATTCGGAATACAAAATATATGATAGCTAGTACTACTAGTGTTTTTCCCATGGTCCTAAGTTGGTTACTTACTTAAGTACATTGATTTTTTGCTATAAAGTTCCCTAAAGAAAGGATCTTTCAGGTCTTTAATGAAACGAATAGCCTCTCCGGTCGATCGCATTTCAGGTCCTAATTCCTTATTTACGTTAGGGAATTTATTGAACGAGAACACGGGCTCTTTAATTGCATATCCCTTCATATCGTGGCTAATATCAAAGTCTTTCAACTTGTTAACTCCTAACATTACTTTGGTGGCAATATTCAAGAACGGCACTTGGTAGGCCTTAGCAATGAATGGTGAAGTTCGCGAAGCACGAGGGTTAGCCTCAATTACGTAAACCTTCTCTTTCTTAATGGCGAACTGAATATTTATCAAGCCACGAATATTGAGCGCCAAGGCTACCTTTTTGGTATACTCCTTCATTTGCCCTATCACATTATCGCTTAAGCTGAAAGGCGGTAATACTGCACTAGAGTCGCCAGAGTGAATACCTGCCGGCTCAATATGCTCCATGATACCCATGATATGAACATCCTCACCATCGCAAATAGCATCTATCTCTGCCTCTTCCGCTCTATCTAAGAAGTGATCGATCAATATTCTGTTACCAGGTAGGTGCTTCAATAATTTCAATACATCACGCTCTACCTCTTCATCGTTTATCACAATACTCATGCGCTGACCACCCAACACATACGATGGACGTACCAATACTGGATAACCTACACGGTTAGCCACATCCGTAGCTTCATCAACCGTTTCGGCAACGCCATATTCAGGATATGGGATCTCCAATCTTTTTAAAAGATCAGAGAATTCACCGCGATCTTCCGCTAAGTCCATATCAGGATAAGAAGTGCCGATTATTTTTATGCCCTTTTCATGCAGTTTTTCAGCCAATTTCAAAGCCGTTTGTCCGCCTAACTGAACTACTACGCCTTCTGGCTTTTCGTGCTCTATCAACTCCCACAAGTGCTCCCAGAATACGGGCTCAAAGTAAAGCTTGTCAGCAATATCAAAGTCAGTAGACACCGTTTCAGGGTTACAGTTCACCATAATGGCCTCGTAACCAGATTCCTTGATAGCTAGAATTCCGTGAACACAACAGTAATCAAATTCAATACCTTGACCGATACGGTTAGGTCCTGAACCTAGTACAATGATCTTTTTCTTATCAGAAACCTCACTTTCATTTTCGGTATCAAAAGCAGAATAATAAAATGGCGTTTGCGCTTCGAATTCCGCAGCACAAGTATCAACCAGCTTGTAAACTCTATTAATACCTAAGGCTTTACGATGGTTGTATACCTCTTCTTCGTCCTCTAATTTCAACAAGAAAGCTAATTGAGCATCAGAGTAGCCCATAGTTTTAGCTTTCACTAACAACTCTTTCGGAAGGTCTGCCAATTCATATTTCTTTATCAGCACCTCTATATCAACTAACTTCTGGATCTCTTTCAAGAACCACTTATCTATCTTGGTAAGCTTATGTACCGAGTTGATAGGCACACCCAACGAAAGGGCATCTTTTATCAAGAAAAGGCGATTGTCTGATGCGTTTTCTAAACCTTCTTTAATGTCATCAAGACGTGTCCATATCTTTTGATCGGCTCCCAATCCTAGGCGGCCATTTTCTAGCGACTGACATGCTTTTTGAATAGACTCCAAAAAGCTACGACCGATACCCATTACTTCACCTACAGCTTTCATTTGTAAGCCTAATGTGGTGTCTGCCCCTTTGAATTTCTCAAAGTTCCAGCGAGGTATTTTAGTGATAACATAATCGAGCGATGGCTCAAAGTAGGCCGATGTCGTTCCGGTGATCTGGTTCTTCAATTCATCTAAGTGGTAACCAATAGCTAGCTTGGCAGCTACTTTGGCAATAGGATACCCCGTTGCTTTTGATGCTAATGCCGAAGAGCGTGAAACCCTTGGGTTCACCTCAATGGCAATGATGTCTTCATTCTCGGGGTTAATAGAGAATTGGACATTACAACCACCAGCGAAATTCCCAAGCGAGCGCATCATTTTGATGGACATGTTCCGCATGGTCTGGAAGGCCTTGTCAGAAAGTGTCATTGCAGGGGCAACGGTTATAGAATCACCTGTGTGAATACCCATCGGGTCAAAATTCTCTACCGTACAAATGATAACGATGTTGTCATTTGAATCGCGAAGTAATTCCAGCTCGAATTCTTTCCAACCTAATACTGCTTGCTCTACTAACACTTCGTGCGTTGGTGAAGCATTTAGTCCGCGGGTTAATTTTTCTTCTAGCTCATCTTTGTTTTTCACAAAGCCACCACCATAGCCACCAAGGGTGAACGATGGACGAATAACTAACGGAAATCCTATTCGCTGCGCTATCTCTTTACCTTCTAGGTAAGAGTTGGCTATTTGTGAAGTAGCTACTGGTATGTCAATGTCTATCATCAACTGGCGGAACTCCTCTCTATTTTCTGTCTTCTCTATTGCCTTGGTGTCCACACCTATCATGCGAACGTTGTATTTCTCCCAAATACCTAATTGTTCGGCCTCTATGGCAAGGTTCAATGCGGTTTGCCCGCCCATAGTTGGTAGAACGGCATCTATCTGAGGGTTTTCCTCCAATATTTCTATAAAGCTATCGGTAGTTAATGGGAGTAGATAGACCTTGTCAGCAGTAACTGGGTCGGTCATAATGGTCGCTGGATTAGAGTTAACCAAGACGACTTCAATCCCTTCTTCTCTTAAAGATCGTGATGCTTGTGAACCAGAGTAGTCAAATTCACATGCTTGACCAATGATTATTGGTCCGCTACCGATGATCAAAATGGAACGGATACTACTATCTTTGGGCATAATAAGGCTTTGTTAAGTGCTTAATTAGGTTGCCACAAAAATAGGGTTCTGCGAGCAGAAAATGAGAAAGCATTATGAAAATTTGGATACAGAATCGGATAGCTGCCAGCAAGGTTTAATACGAGTGATATGTTAGCCATAATTCTATTGCTGAGTTTGCTGCTGCAACTGGCCTATTCTATACTGATATTGATCTACTACGCTGGCTGGAATAAAGTAGAGCGATTTGAACCCCGACCAGTGATAAGCCCACTGAAAGTAACTGTAATTGTAGTAGCCCGAAATGAAGAAGGACACATTGAAAATTGCCTGAACGCCCTATTGAACCAAAGCTACCCAGAGAACTACTACGAAATTGTGTTGGTGGACGATAGATCGGAAGACCGAACTTTTGAGCTAGCATGTGGAATAATAGATGACCGCTTAACCGTTTATCGCTTAGAAGAACTTTTAGAAGGGGAACGCATACCAATAGCTACTAAAAAGAAAGCTATTGAAAGGGTTATTGCTAGAAGCGAGAGCAAATTGATAGCTACCACGGATGCTGATTGCATAGTGCCAAATACTTGGTTAGAAACACTAGTAAGCTACTATCAACAAACTCAAGCAAAGCTGATAACAGGCCCAATTGTATTAGCAAGCGGAGATGGAATGCTAAGCAAGTGGCAAGAGCTGGATGTACTAGGTATGATGGCTGTAACAGCTGGAAGTATAGGTAGCGGCACACCAAGCATGAGCAATGGTGGGAATATGTGTTATGAGAGAATGGTTTTTGGTAAAGTAGGTGGCTACGAAGGTGTAGACGGAATGGCTACGGGGGATGATCAATTGCTAATGCATAAAGTAGCTAAGGTTTATCCTGGTAAGGTTAGTTTTCTCAAGTCTCCTTTGGCTATTGTAAAAACTAGTTCAGAAGATTCATTCCTTCAATTGTGGCATCAGCGACTACGCTGGGTATCTAAAAGCAGAGGTTTTACCAATTGGAAAGTATTGGGCACTTTGGTGCTGGCCTATTTATATAATTTATTGCTGCTAGTAATACTTGTGCTTGGGCTGTCGTTCAATTTTAAGTTCTTACTACTATTCTTCTTATTGTTCGTCAATAAGCTATGGATAGAGATACCTCTGTTGCGTTTAGCATCAACGTTCAGTGGCCAACGAGGGCTATTGATATGGTTACCCGTTGTGCAATTCCTCCATATCATTTACGTAGTTGTAATAGCGCCGGCCTCATTTCTGTTAGCACATAATTGGAAAGGTAGGCAGCATTCCTGATCGTTCGAGTTTAGAATAGTATTTTTGAAGGCTATTGAAATAAGTTGGCAAGCAATTCCCCATTTAGTCGTTCACTAAAGCGTTTTAAACGCAACAAGCCCGGAGTACTGGGCCTGATAGTTATCATATTAGCGGTAGTAGTAGCGATATTGGGTTATAGCATCACACCTGATCAAACTCCCGATGCTAACGACCAAGTATTAGAGCTGGCTAGCCATACGCCTGGATTTACGATACAGATGTTGAAGGTGAAGAAGAACCGTAATGTTGATCAGAACGGGTTTTTTATGACCATGCTTTTTGGTAGAGAAAACCCTTACGAGCTCAAACCTATTACGGGATATGTAGTAGAAGGAAATCAAGTAGTGGCTTCTATTTATCAAGGAGAGAAGAGAAAAACTGTTGAAAAAGCAATAGATATAGTAGACCTGCTTTATGCGCTTGACCCTTCAAAAGAAGTGGAGTGGAATGGTGAGGCGGCCACTATAACTCTTGCATCGGGAACAATTGTTACCACTAGTCTTTCTGAAATGCAAGCCCTGTTGCCAGATCAGATAGATAGTAGAAGCTTCCTTTTAGGTACAGATAATTTTGGTCGCGACATGTTAAGCCGCACCCTCATCGGTGTAAGGATCTCTTTATCGGTAGGCGCTATTGCTGTTATCATAAGCATATTCATTGGGGTTATACTCGGTGCCATGGCAGGTTATTTTCGTGGAATTGTGGACGACATCATTATGTGGTTCATCAATGTTATCTGGGCTATTCCTACCCTTCTTCTAGCCTTTGCTTTAACTATTATTTTAGGGAAAGGCTTCTGGCAGATATTCATTGCCGTAGGCCTATCCATGTGGGTAGACGCAGCTCGATTAATACGTGGCCAAGTAATGGGTTTACGTGAATCACAATTCGTAGAGGCCGCAAAAAGCTTGGGCTATTCAAACTTTCGCATTATTGTACTACACGTAATACCTAATATTACAGGGCCGCTTATTGTAATTGCGGCAGCTAATTTTGCTAGTGCTATTTTAGTAGAGGCGGGATTAAGTTACCTTGGTATCGGGGTTCAACCACCAGCACCATCTTGGGGTAGTATGCTTTCTGAGAATTATGGGTTTATTATCAGCGGAAAGCCATTTATGGCATTGGTGCCTGGTGTGGCCATAATGATATTAGTAATGGCCTTTAACCTTGTGGGAAATGCTTTTAGGGATGCGCTAGATGTGCGCACCGACCTTTAAGCTTACCCAACCTATTTGTGCTATATTTAAGCTAAGCGACAACACTATGCGTGAGATCACAGACGATAAATTAGCTGATAACAGAACGGAATATATGGAGCGATTGCTTACTGTTAAGCAATTGCAGATCAATTCATTGTTGGAGGTTTCGCAAGCCATCAATAATAATTTCTCTACCTCCGCCTTGTTCCGGATCTACGAATTCATCCTGAGAGCACAAATGGGCATTCAGCGCCTACAAGTTTATATTAAAGATGAAGGTTGGGAATGTGTTTGTGATTCTGGTATTGGAAAAGACTCTCCCTTTTTAGATGTTGAGGCTGACTTGATACACTACAGAAGTATTACTTCCCTTAAGGGAAAACAATTGAATTCAGGACTTAATGATTTTGATGTTATTATTCCCGTGTATCACAAAGACCATGCTTTAGCCTATGTACTTATTGGGGACTTAAAAACTGATGATTACGACTCGCAAGAGGAGAAATTGAAGTTCATTCAAACCATTACCAATATTGTGATAGTAGCAGTAGAGAATAAAAAACTCTTTGCCAAGCAAGTACAGCAAGAGGTAGTGAAGAATGAATTGGCCTTAGCAGCTAAAGTGCAAGCTATGCTCATACCAAGTGACTTGCCGAATAATGAACATCTTGAAATGGCTGCCGAATATCAACCACATAATGACATTGGTGGTGATTATTACGATTGCTTTCCATTATCTGACGAAGAGACAGCTTTTTGTATTGGTGATATTTCTGGGAAAGGAGTTGCTGCTGCTTTATTGATGTCTAACTTTCAAGCAACCATGAGAAGCTTAGCTTATCAGTTCACAGCTTTAGATGAGTTGACCCAAGAGTTGAACCACAGAGTGGCACAGATAACCCAAGGGGAGAAGTTCATTACTATTTTCTTAGGTATATATAACCATACTACACGTAAACTTAGGTATGTAAATGCAGGTCATAATCCATCTATTTTGATAGCTGATGGTAAAATGGTAGAGTTAGAAAGTGGTTGTACTCTTTTGGGTATGTTCGATGAATTACCTTTCGTTAATCCTGGTGAAGTAGATATTCCTAAGCATGCCATGCTATTCAATTATACAGATGGACTTCTCGATTTTGAGAATGAAAAAGGGGAGTTCTACAGCTTAGACAGGGTAGAACGTTTCTTGCAGAACCATAGTAACGAACCAATGGAAGACTTGGTTACAAAGTTGATGGATCATGTGAACGAATACCGTGGTAACGGACTATTCATTGATGACATTACAGTACTAAGCTGTCGCTTCTTCTAAAGCTCTTTCTCGTTTATCAGCTATTGATAGGCTGATGATAAAAGCAATGCCCATAAAGTAGAAACTTCCTGTTTTATCCACTTCTATCATGTCATTTAGCATCAAGTTCAGGTAGAGCGTGATAAGTGATAGCGTAAATGCCATTATCCATTGTTTTCGCCAACCGTCTCTCATTTGATGATACACCGATTCGGCAATAAAGAATATACCAAGGGTTAGTAGCACAAAAACTATCAAGCCAATAAAACCTTGCTCGGTCATCATTAAAAAGAAGTAATTGTGGACGGTGCTGTGTTCGGGGTTATCACTCACGTAGGTTTCAAAATCTGAAATAGCGTATTTCTTATAAGTAGGGTAAAAATTTCCAGGGCCTGCTCCCACCCAAGGATTGTCTGCCACCATATAGAACGCTGCTACCCAACGATAGACTCGCTCCATACTACTTAGGTCTTGCATTTTTACGGTAGCCTGAAGGTGATCTCCAAACTCTTTATAGTGGATGGTCTTTTCGTATACAGGTGCTAATTCAACAAAGTTATTATTGGAAATAAAGAATCCGACCATACTTAAAACACCTACAAGGCCAACCACTACCATGGCTCTCAGCATCTTCCAATTGATAATAAAGTAAGCCACAGCAATAAGGGCCAAGGCCAAATAACAAGCACGTGTATAAGAGAAATAGACGGCGACTACGAAATAGATCTTCGCGCCATTTATTAACCACCTCTTCCATGAACCTTTCTCATACCAAGTAGCAGCTACGAATAGGAAGGGGTAAAAGGCGGTGATCATATCCGCATAGTTCACGTGGTTGCGGAAGAAAGGTCCCATGGGCTCATTCACATCCTCGAAGGAAAGATTGTAAACCACCAAGTGGTGAATGAATATCTTGATGGATGCTAACAGAAGTGGAATAAAAATGAGCCAAAAGAACTTTCGGAAGTGCCCTTGCTTAGTCAACAACATAGCCGCTGTGAAAACGAACACAATGATGTACCAGAACTTTGCTAACAGGAATTTTAAAGAAATAACAACATCTACCGCATGCATGGCCGTAAACATCATCCAAGCATAATGCAGATATAGTAATAGCATTAACGGGTGCGTGAGGAATTGCCTATCTATAACGTGGCGATTACTAGCAATAAAAAGAAGAAAAATAGCCATGAGGGCCACCATAACAGGCTCTGTAGGCAGGTCGGTTGAAAAACCACCACCAACTTCAAATTCAGTAGAAAGAGGTAGTAAGAACAATAGGAAGTAAAAGATCTTCTTAAAATCGGTGAGTGCTACCCATGCGAAAAGCACACCAAATGGCACTGTAACTAAAACGTACTGTTCTAGATAGAAACCTGCCCACAAACATAAAATGGTGAGTAGCCCGAAGCCCGTAAAAAGGCCTAAAGAAAATCTATCGAGCTGGTTCAGCATCAACAGCGGCTTTCAGCTCTTTTCCTTTTTCAAATAATAATGCGCCTAATACAGATAGGAAAAGTGCGATAAGGAAAGTGCTCACACATATCAACCAACGAATAGGCTTCGATTTACGAACCGATGGGTAAGCCTTCTCTATGATGTAAATGGAAGAGAAATTCTCTTTTGCGGAAGCATCATACTGATCGCGAAGAGTGGTATAGTCTGTAAGGTCTGTAACCAAAGCTACTTGACGCGCCTTTAAAATTTTGACCGTTTCTATCATTCTAGGGTCACTCCCTTTTACAATAGCAGCTTGGTTGGCATTATTACTTTCTATAACCTCTATACCGTGTACCTCCATCAATGTCGAAAGGGAATCTGTTATTTCTGTTACCTCCTTACGTTTTGTGTCTACCTGTTCTTCAAATATGCTAAGTATCTTCTGCTTGTTGCTCACAATAACCCAGCGGTTGTGCTCATCTATTTTTTGCACTATTTCGTTGGTGACAGCTGACGCACGTTGAGGGTCAGTATCTGAAAAGATGATCATTACTGCACCAAATTCGGTCTTCAATACTTTGAAGTTCTCTAAGAATTCCTTCTTCATCCAATAAGCCCAATCTGCCTTAGTGGTATCTACATCATATATCTGCTTGTACTTGTACTTATGGATGATATAGTCAGTAACTGCAGGTGAGTTAGCGATAGACATCAAGCGATTCACATCGTTCTTAGTACCGAAGTAATCAATAAAACCCTCGTTACCATCTTTGGCGAAAAGGTTTTGCCTATCGGTAATGGTGGGGTTAGTAGGGTAGAACTTTGCGCTCGATTCGTAGTAGTTAGGCATCAAGTACGACACTATCACCGCTCCAATGGAAGCAATGGTCACGAGTATAATGATGGGCGCTTTCCACTTTAGTAGAATTCGGAGGCTGTTCACGAGGTTGTAGGAGTTGTCCATGGACACAAAAATTTCTGCAAAATTAAGGAAATGATCGTCTTTACTCGCTTCTGCCCTGTTTTAAGGAAGCTAGAAGCTCTCTAGCATCGAATGATCGGACTATCAACGCAAAAATGGAAGATATAGTGAGTACGAATAGAAAATTCCAATACCAAAGGCTGAATACATCGCTTAAAAATAGATTGCCCAGCAATACAAAGATCAGTAGAGCTAGCAAACTACCAGCGGTAGATAAGGAGATATTGACCTTTAGATAGCGTTTGCTCATCACTATTTCAGCCACTAACACAATGGTTTGCGTAAGTAGCGTAGCGATAGCGGCGCCTACGCTTTGGTACTTTGGTATCAATAGGTAATTCAGCACCACGTTCAAGACCATACAGATGGCGAAGAGCATATTTAGCTGACGCAGATTATTATTGGCGGATAATAAAGTGCCGAATACATACCACGACCCTACACTCAAAAAGCTTAGTATCAGGATGCCAAATACGGTAGCCGAATGCTCATTTGTACTTACATAAAGTACTTCCATTATTGGCACTCGGAAGAACGTGCTGGTGATACAGATTATCAGCCCAATAGCGAAAATGGTTTTAAAGGCAAGGTCTACCAATGGGCCAACAGCTTCGCCCTGCTTTAACATTCGTGCAAAAAGTGGAAGCAAAAGCCCTGCGAATAAAAAGCCGACCATATTCAAAGCATCTAACAGGCGGTATGCGGAGGCATAAACACCTGCTTCTTCAGCACCGTTGGGTAGCATGCGTTCTATCATTACAGCATCTACCTTGTTGAATACCGACATAAGAAAGAAACCTAGGGCATAGGGCCAGCTGCCTTTTACCACTTCCTTTATGGTATCAGAAGAGAAATTGAATTGAAGTCCTTTCGATAATATCATAGATGCAATTAAGCCCACCAAACTGGTAATGCCATAGGCGGCACTTTGTCCGATAACAAATTGCTTAATAGTTATCTCGCTACCGCTAAACCACAATAAATAACCGATGACGGCTATCATCAACACTTTATCTAAAGCGGATAATAAGCTGTCTATCTTAAAATAGTGGAGTGCTGAAATATTGCTGCGGAAGTATTTGATAAAGGAAATGAGTACCAAGTTCAACCCTAGCCAACTTAGCAAATAGAGTTGTTCGCTAGAATAACCTATTACTAAAGCAGCACCTGCTAATAGCGCAACATAGCTTAAGGCCAAGCCAAGTTTGAGTAATAGGATGTTAGGTAAGTAGTTCTTAAGTAAATCTTCGTGCTGGGCTAGATGGCGATTGTTGTAGTTATCAATACCGAAATCGAGCAGCATCTGAAACAGAAAGGCAAAATTCAATAGGGCGAAATAGGTGCCATATTCTTCAGCACCAACGGTGTTTTGCACCTCTCTATCTACCCCTAGTAACCAAAATGGCTTTACCAGCACATTTACGAATAGCAAGAACAGAAGGTTGGGAAGGAATTTTTGCTTCATTTTAAAGAATGGAAGGTAAGCATTTCGCTAATTTTTGTGGACTAAAAGCATCTTGATGTCTGCTGGTATCTGCTATCTTTAAAGCATGAAAGGCATAAACAGCATTGGAGTAATAGGTGCAGGCACAATGGGTAGCGGAATTACCCAATTAGCAGCCATGGCAGGAAAACGAACGCTGCTATATGATATTGCCGAAGAACAACTGGCCAAAGCCAAGAATTCTATAATTAGTAATCTAGACAAAGGAATTGCTCGTGGCAAGGTAACGGAGGTAGAAAGAGATAATGCCCTTCAAAATATAGAATTCACCACTTCTATCAATTCGCTTAAAGCCGATATTATTATTGAGGCGGTAGTAGAACGATTAGATGTTAAGCACGAACTTTTTCATAAACTAGCTGAGATAAACGGCCCTGATACTATTCTAGCCACCAACACATCTTCCATTCCAATAACAAGAATTGCTGCGCCGATACCTAACCCAGAAAGAGTGGTGGGCATGCACTTTTTTAATCCAGCGCATATTATGCGCTTAGTAGAAGTTATTGCTGGCGTGGAAACGAGTAGTGAAGTGGTAGATGCCGTATATCAACTAGCCAAAGAAATGAAGCGCAGCCCTGTAATTGCAAAGGATAGCCCTGGTTTTATTGTTAACCGAGTAGCCAGACATTTTTATGTAGAAGGACTAAAAGTATTAGAAGAGCGAGTAGCCTCACACGAAGATATTGATGACTTGATGCAAGCCAGCGGCTTTAAAATGGGCCCTTTCCAGTTAATGGATCTGATAGGGGTAGACACTAACTTTTCAGTAACTACATCTATGTTTGATTCTTTTCATCAAAATGCTAAGTTTCGCCCAAGCAGAATACAGCAGCAAAAAGTTGAAGCCGGGCATCACGGCCGTAAATCAGGTAAGGGTTTTTACACTTACAACTAAGCCTTCTTTATTGTGAAGCCGAAGGTGGAACCAAGGCCAACGGTACTTCTAACATTAATGGTTTGGTGATGGGCTTCCACAATATGCTTAACAATAGCTAATCCTAATCCTGTTCCTCCCATTTCTCTAGCTCGACTTTTATCAACTCGATAAAACCGCTCAAATAGTCTAGGCAAGTGCTCTTGCTCAATACCCAACCCTGTATCGGTTACCTCAATAAGGATGTTTTGGTCCATATCGAATATGCCATAGGTGGTTTTGCCAGAATCATTACCATACTTAATGGAATTCGTGGTTAGGTTAACCAAAACCTGACGAATACGCTCTCTATCGGCTAGCACAGATACCGCTTTATTAGTGTTAGGTTTTAAGGCTAGCTTGATGTCTTTGAGGTCAGCCTGCATCTCCAAGCTCTCTATTACCTCTTCTATTAATTCAGTGATGTTGAATTTGGTGATGTCTAAGTGCAGCGTATTCGATTCATACTTAGCAATAACCTCCAAGTCTTCTACAATATGATTTAGGCGATCGAGATTCTTTGAAGCTTTATACAGGTAGCTTTTATTTATGCGTTCATCTTTCAAGCCACCATCTATCAAGGTATGTAAGTAACCTTGCGCGTTGAAAATGGGAGTTTTTAATTCATGCGAAACGTTGCCAAGAAACTCCTTTCGGTAGGTCTCCATGTTACGGAGGGTTTCTATCTCTTGAGTTTTATCAGTTGCCCAATCGTACACCTCTTGCTCAACATCGGTAATAATGTCTTCTCCAAGGTCTATTTGTAAGGGTTTAGCACCCTTGGGAGCCTTAAGGTCGTGTATGTGCTTGTATATCAGCTTGATTTTACGGTAAATGAATTGTCGCAAAAAGTAACTGAACATCCAATAGGATAGACCAAAAACAACTACAACAAAGCCGAGCACAACATACCAAGAGGTATTTAGTATAGCGAGTTTCCATGCTAGTAACAAGCTAACAAATAAAAAACCCGTGAGGACCCCAGATGATATGAGCGCTATTTCTTTTGGTGAGGGGTTCTTCATCAATTAGAGGTCGAATTTGTAGCCGATGCCTTTGATGGTCTTGAAATAATCATCACCCAATTTTTCGCGCAGCTTGCGGATGTGAACGTCAATAGTACGGTCACCCACTATTATCTCATTTCCCCATACCTTATTCAATATCTCTTTTCTGGAAAAAACCTTACCTGGCTTAGAAGCCAATAAAGCCAGTAATTCGAATTCCTTTTTAGGCAGATTAAGGGTGTCACCTCCTTTACGTACCACATACTTTTCTCTATCTATTTCTATATCGCCGATACTTATTTTTTGCTCTTCTTGTTCAGTAGTAAAGCGGCGTAGCAATGCTTTTATACGGCTAATAAGTAAACGCGGCTTTATGGGCTTAGTGATATAGTCGTCTGCACCCACATCAAAACCAGCTATTTGTGAGTAATCCTCGTTTCGAGCAGTAAGAAATGCTATCAAAGTGTTCTTTAAATCCCCTATCTCTCTTAACTCTCTACACGTTTCAATACCATCTTGTTCTGGCATCATAATATCTAGAAGAATAAGGTGGGGTGTTATCTCTTTGGCTACTTCAATGGCTTCTTTACCATTGCTAGCTAAACTGATAGCATAGCCTTCCTTTTCTAAGTTGTATTGCATGAACTCGAGTATGTCGGGTTCGTCATCTACCAGTAATATCTTAATTGCTTGAGACATAGGGGTCATTTTGTTGGCAAAATTACAGTTAACAGTAAGTCCATTTGGTTACTGCAACATTAACAAACCTTTAACCAGAGGGCTAACAGATAATGCCCTTTCATCTAAAGTTAAGGTTTTCTTAACAACAGGGTCAAGGCAGCATAACAGCAGACCTCCATCTTTGCCATCGAAATTACACACGAACAGAAAACAAAAAACCATGAACAGTTCCCTAATTAAATTTTTAGCTGGCCTTATGATCTTAGCCGGTCTATTCACTTCTTGTGATGATGATGATGATAAAGACCCAGACAACACAGATGGTGTAACACGTATTTCTTCTGACAGAACCTTTGCTACTGGCGAAATACAAACACTTGATGGTTTTTGGGTAGTAGAAAGTGGAGCTACTTTAACTATTGAGCCAGGAGCTATTTTGAAATTTGGTGATGGCCAAGGAGAGAATGCTTCTGCACTTATTATCCTTCCTGGAGGAAAGATCAATGCTGTTGGAACCCCTGCTAATCCAATTATTATGACTTCTATTCAAGACAATATTGAAATAGGTCAGAAAAGAGGTACTAACCTAGATGGTACTAATAATGGCCTTTGGGGAGGGTTTATCGTATTAGGTAATGCACCTATTTCTGCCTCTGAAGGAGCTATCGATATAATTGAAGGAATACCAGCTGCTCTTAACTTAGGTAACTATGGTGGAACGAACGCTGCTGAGAATTCAGGGAATATCCAGTACGTATCTATCCGTCACAATGGTATTATACTAGAAGCTGATAACGAACTACAAGGTTTAACCTTAGGTGGTGTTGGCAGCGGAACTACCATTAACCATATTGAAGTAATAGCAAGTAAGGATGATGGTATTGAGATATTTGGTGGTGCTGTTAACTTATCTGACCTAGTAGTGTACCGCCAAGGTGATGATGGTTTAGACTTAGACCAAGCTTACAGCGGAACTATTAACAATGCACTGATCTTGGTTGAAGGTGGTACTGATGGTAATGCTGCTTTCGAATTTGACGGCCCTGAATTAGTGGGCACTAATGATGGTGGTACATTCACCGTACGCAATGTTACTTGTAAAGCGCTGAACGGTGCTGCAAATGGGGCGATGATATTGAAAAGCCGTGCACAAGGCACTATTTCTAACTGCTCTTTTGAAGGATTTACCAACTGGGTATCTATCAATGGAAGCGGTGGAGACAACTACCTTAACGGTTCACTTGAATTTACTGGTGACATTGAACTAGTAGGTGCAACTTTGGATAGCACATTGTTTTTCGATGATGAGGATACTTCAACAGTTATCAATGCATTTTTGGCAGACCCTATAGTTTCTACCCCGGCTACGGCTACAGTGGGGGCTACAGTTTCTGAATTTACAGGTTGGACCTGGGTTGATGACGCTGGACTACTACAGTAAGTTATAACGAAATAAATTAAAGTTTATACGCCCTCCGGCCTCAGGCCGGAGGGCTTTTGAGTTACAAATGGAGGATATGAAAAAGTTGGTTTTCTCGCTGCTGGCAGTAGCATTATTAAGTACGGCTGCTGTTGCACAAAAAGGTACGCTACGCGGAACCGTATTCGACGATGAAAGTGGCGAGACCATTATTGGAGGTAATGTAATAGTAGATGGTACTGATATAGGAACCGCTACCGACCTTGATGGAAACTATAGCTTAGAGCTTGATCCGGGTACTTATGCTATCAATTTTTCATTTATTTCTTTCAGTACTAAGAAGGTTACGGAGGTAATAATTGAAGATGGAAAAGTAACAGTTATAGATGTGCGTTTAGGTGTAGATGCGGAAGAACTGAATGAAGTAGTGGTAACCGCCACCCAAACGAAAAACACAGAGAACGCTCTTTTAACTATTCAAAGGAAATCTGTGTCTGTATTAGATGCCGTTTCCTCACAAAGTATACGTCGCACGGGAGATAACGATGCAGCCTCTGCTTTGCAGAGAGTTCCTGGAGTTTCAGTTGAAGGGGGTAAGTATGTATACGTTCGTGGTTTGGGAGATCGCTATACCAAAACGATCATGAACGGTATGGAGATACCTGGTTTAGACCCAGATAGAAACACGGTGCAGATGGATATATTCCCAACCAACCTAGTCGATAATCTTATTGTTTACAAAACATTTTCCCCAGACTTACCTGGCGATTTTACCGGTGGTGTGGTAGATATTGCCACCAAAAGTTTTCCTGACGCTATGCAGTTTGACGTAGGGGCTTCTTTGGGATACAACACCAATACTACTTTTAACGAAGATTTCATTTTGTATAGGGGTGGAAAAACCGATTGGTTAGGTATTGACGATGGTACACGCAAATTGGCCTTCTCTTACGACTCCATTATTGGTATCGGTTTGCAAATAAATGACGACCCTAGTCTTACGGAAGTTACAAGAAGCCTTTCTCCTGTTCTTTCAGCAGCTAGAGAGCAGGCTTTTTTGAACCAGCGCTACCGTATTGGTTATGGTAACCAGTTCAAGGGTAAAAAATACACTTTTGGTTTTAATGCAGGTTTAACCTACTCCAATAGCTTTCAATACTACGAGGAGGCAGAATTCGGTAGTTATTTTCATGATCCCGACCCCACGGCTAAGCGATTTGACCCTGAAGATATTACTGTTCAGCGTGGTCCACTAGGTCAGCAGAGTGTTATATGGAGTGGGTTGGCAGGCATTGCCTTAAAAACAGACAGAAATAAATACAGCGCCCAAATATTCCATACTCAGAACGGCGAAGCTTCGGCAACGGCACGCACTTGGAACGATACAGAAGCGGCACAGAACGGCGTTACCGATATATTGACCTATACTCAGCGTTCACTCACTAACTTTTTGCTCACTGGCAAGCACGTGCTAAAAGATGATAGCCAAGAAATAGAGTGGAAAGGTGGTTACACCTACTCCATAATGTTAGAGCCAGACCTTAGACAGATGCGCTTTAACATAACTGGTACAGGCGACACCGTACTTAGTGAGGGTACAGGAAGAGCACGCAGAATATATCGTGACCTGAATGAGCACACTGGTAATATAAAACTAGACCACACCAAGAAGCTGACCATGTTCGGTGGTAGAGATGCCAAGATCAAGAGTGGCTTTTACAACGTAACTAAACGACGCGATTTCGTTACTTATGAGCTGACCATTAATAATCGTGATGCAATTACCTCCATTGATGGGGGAAGTGCTGATTGGTTTTGGGAAGAAGAGAATATTTGGATGCCAGAGACAAATGAGAATGGAACGTTTGTTACTACAACAGAGAATGCGTCAAGTAATTTTACGGCAATTAGTAATGTAGCAGCAGTTTATTCCATGATTGAGCTACCTATTCATGCTCGCTTGAAATTAGTTGGGGGTATCAGAATTGAGAAGTCAGACATTTGGTACACTGGGCGTAGAAGATTTTCCAGCGTAGCTTTTGAGAATGAGAATATTTTTAATGAAATAGACTTTTTGCCTTCTGCTCAATTCATCTATAGCTTATCAGAGAATATGAACTTGCGCTTATCGTACTCTAGAACTACGGCCCGCCCATCGTTTAAAGAGAAGTCTGCAGCTATTATTTTCGACCCAATTACAGAGGTGCGCTTTAATGGTAATATTGATGTAGAAAAAACCAGTATTGATAACGTTGATGTTCGCTGGGAGTATTTCTTCAATAGTGGTGAAATGGTTTCCATAAGCGGTTTCTTCAAAAACTTTAAGAATCCTATTGAAATAGTAGCCCTGAATGATAGGGTTACCCGTGAGGTAACTCCAAAAAACATTGATAGGGCAGTAGTTTTTGGTGCAGAAATAGAGCTTAGGAAGAATTTTAGCTTTATTACGGAGAAGCTAAAAAACCTTGCTGTAGTGTTGAACCTAACCTATGTAAAGTCTAGCATTGATTTTACAGAGGAAGAATTAATAGCCCGCCGCCGTTATGAAAAAGAAGGGGAAACCACAGCCACTAGCCGCCCTATGTTTGGTCAATCTCCATTTTTGATCAACGCAGGCTTTAACTATACCAGCCGCGAAATTGGTTTGACAGCTAGTTTATCTTACAACGTGCAGGGTAAGCGCTTAGCAGTAGTTGGTATCGGTCGTTCACCAGATGTATACGAAGTACCATTTCACAATCTTAACTTGAAGATCAGTCAGCGTTTTGGTAAAACAGATCAGTTCTCCATCAGTTTTACAGCTCGTAACCTGATAAATGATGACAGGTTGAAACAATATGAAGCGGAATATGATGTAGAACCAGCAGTATTCTCTAGGTTGGTCCCTGGTCGCGATTTTTCAATTGGCTTTAGTTACCGATTAAGAGCAACAGAATAAACCTGTCTATTTATAAAGAAGAAAGGCGAGCTAGTTGGCTCGCCTTTTTTATTGGGGAAACTAAACTTTACACTTCCAAAGGGCGTTAAAATGCCGTAATTTTGCGCCCTATGAGTGACCTGCCTGCTATAAGTGATATTGAGATAGAATATCTCCATATTTATGGGGCTCGTGAGCACAATCTCAAGAACGTAGATGTAAGCATACCACGGAACAAATTCGTGGTTATTACGGGTATCAGCGGAAGCGGAAAATCATCCTTGGCCTTTGATACTATTTATGCAGAGGGACAGCGCCGGTACATCGAAAGTTTTTCAGCCTATGCCCGCCAGTTTTTGGGCGGTTTAGAACGCCCCGAGGTGGACAAGATAACAGGCTTAAGTCCAGTTATTTCCATTGAGCAGAAGACTACCAACAAGAACCCAAGATCTACCGTAGGAACTATTACTGAGGTATACGATTTCCTTCGCTTGCTATTCGCCCGAATGGGTGAGGCATACTCCTACACGAGTGGGAAAAAGATGGTGCGCTACGATGAGAAGCAGATACTTGATCATATCAAGACCAATTTTGAAGGAAAGAAAATAATCGTTCTTGCTCCTTTGGTTCGTGGACGAAAAGGGCACTATCGTGAGTTATTTGAAAAGATCCGTAAGCAAGGGTTTTTAAAAGTGCGGATAGATGGAGAGATAGAAGATATAGCACCAAAAATGCAGGTAGATCGCTACAAGATCCACGATATTGAGGCGGTTATTGATCGCTTGGAAGTGACAGAAGCTTTTGAAGATCGCTTGAACAAATCACTCCAACAGGCCATGGAAATGGGTAACGGTCTGTTGATGCTTCAAGACCATGAAACGGGCGAGGTGAGCATGTTCAGTAAGTTGTTGATGGACCCGGAATCGGGCTTGTCTTATGAAGATCCATCACCAAATAGTTTCTCTTTCAACTCACCTTATGGTGCCTGCCCAACTTGCAACGGTTTGGGTAGTATGCCTACCATAGATATGGAAATGGTGCTGCCGGACCAAAACTTGAGCATCAACACAGGTGGTATAGCTCCATTGGGCGAAGTGCGCGATAACTATGTGTTCCGCGAGCTACGTAAAATGGTGAAGAAGCATGATTTCACCTTAAGTATGCCTGTAAAAGATATACCTGCACCCCTACTCAATCTCATTTTATATGGTGACGAGGATGGCTCAGATACCTTCAAAAAGACCACAGCAATGGAGCGTCGCTACAGTAGCGATTTTGAAGGAGTGATAAATATGGTGCGTCGCAGTTATGAAGAATCTTCTTCTGACAGTATTCGACGATGGGCAGAAGAGTTTATGACAATTGTTACTTGTCCATCCTGTAATGGTGCTCGACTAAAAAGAGAATCACTTTACTTTAAAGTAGCAGAATATAATATCGCCGAGCTAGCGCAGATGAACCTATCTGACCTATACAATTGGTTTGATGGTGTGGAAGACCGCTTATCCGATCGCCAAAGAGCTATTGGGCGTGATATTTTGAAGGAAATACGGGCTAGGGTTCAGTTCCTATTGGATGTCGGTTTGGATTATTTATCGCTCAATCGACCTACCAGAACCTTATCAGGTGGAGAGTCACAACGAATTCGATTGGCTACACAGATAGGGAGTAAACTTCAGGGTATCACCTATATTTTGGATGAGCCAAGCATCGGACTGCATGAGCGCGATAATCAGCGACTGATAGAATCCCTTCGGGAATTGGCTGATGTAGGTAATACTGTATTGGTAGTAGAGCATGATAAAGACATTATGCTAGCCAGCGACTATATCATTGATATTGGGCCAGGCGCAGGTCGTTTAGGTGGTGAGATAGTAGGAGAGGGAACTCCTGAGAAGTTTCTAAAAATACCTACCCTAACCGCTAAGTATCTATCAGGAGAAGAGCGTATTGCTCTACCTGAAGAACGAAGAGAAGGGAACGGGAAAAGCCTAAAACTTACAGGCGCAACAGGGAATAACCTGAAAGACGTAAGCATAGAAATACCGCTGGGTACGATGACACTAGTAACAGGTGTATCTGGTAGTGGAAAATCTACTTTGATCAATAATACCTTGTATCCAATTTTGCGTCAGCATTTGTATCGTTCTCGTCAAAAGCCGATGCCTTATAAAACGTTTGACGGCCTAGAGCATATCGATAAGGTAATTGAAATAGATCAATCACCTATTGGGCGAACGCCGCGTTCCAACCCTGCTACTTATATCAGCGTGTTTAGCGATATCAGAAGTCTGTTCGCTAATATGCCAGAGGCGAAGATCCGTGGTTACAAACCAGGACGTTTTTCTTTCAATGTAAAGGGAGGCCGCTGCGAAGAATGCCAAGGTGCAGGGGTGAAAACCATTGAGATGAATTTCTTGCCCGACGTATATGTGGAATGTCCTAGTTGTATGGGTCACCGCTATAATCGGGAGACCTTGGAAGTGCGCTTTAAAGGAAAAACCATCAGCGATGTGCTGGATATGGCTGTTGACGAGGCAGTTGCTTTTTTTGAAGCCATCCCTAACATCTATCGCAAAGTGAAAACCTTGCAGGATGTAGGTTTGGGTTATATCCGCTTGGGACAATCATCACCCACATTATCAGGTGGCGAGGCGCAACGGGTAAAGCTTGCTAGCGAACTAAGTAAAAAAGATACGGGCAGCACCTTTTACATTCTAGACGAACCTACCACAGGTCTACATTTTGAGGATATAAGAGTACTCCTAGGTGTTCTACAATTACTAGTAGATAAGGGCAACACGGTTCTTATCATCGAGCATAACATGGATGTGATAAAAGTGGCCGACTACATTGTCGACCTTGGTCCGGAAGGTGGTAATCGAGGGGGTAACATTGTAGTTACTGGCACACCAGAGAAAGTGGCAGAGTGCAAAGAGAGCCACACAGGTAAATTCTTGAAGAAGGAATTGGAAACAATGGCGGCAAAGGTCTGATCATCAGATTTTTGTAAATTCATAGTTCATCAACCTTTAAATCATGTTACGTACAATTTTAGCCGTGATAGCCGGCATGCTCATAGCAGGCACACTAGTGGGCATCATGGAGGAAGTTGGTCACAATATTTTTCCGATTGTAGGAGAATTTCCGAGCATGGACGCCACCGCTGAAGAAATGAGGGCATACCATGATGCCCAGCCCGCTGGCGCACTTGTCTGGGTTATTTTTGGTCACTTACTTGGCGTAATGCTTGGTGCTGCAACAGCAGTTTTAATTAATAAGGGTACAAGCATAAGACCTGCTATTATAATTGGAGCAATTTTTACGCTGGTGGGAATAGGATTGTTTTTTATCATTCACCCTCCATTATGGATGGGCATCACAGACATCCTGATTTATCTACCCTCTGCCTATGTGGGCGGGCTCATAGCTGGTAGATTGAAAGGGTAAATTCTAACCCATCAAAAAATCAGGTTGTGCATAGGCTGGCTTAGGGTAGGTATAAAACCCTTCGCCAGATTTCATTCCTAATTTGCCTGCATCTAGATAGCTTTTAAGTAGCTCCGCGAATTTTACGCTTCGTTCATCTTTGCGAACATGAACTACATGCCAAGCGGTATCCAAGCCTATTTCATCCATTATACCAAATGGACCGATTGGCATTTTGAAGTTACCCATCCAACTACGGTCCACATCGTGAATGCTGGCTACATCATATGTAACCAATGCACCAGCAGCACCTAGCACTGCCATTAGCATCTGATTGAAAATATAACCAGGGTTCTCACGCTTAACGAACACAGGCACTTGCTCTAACTTTGTTCCAAGTTCCATCAATAGATCGATCACCTCTTGCGAAGTGCCAGGATGTGGCATAATGTCTACAACATTAGCCGTAAACACATCGTGAAAGTGATAAGCGCAGAACTGCTCTGGGCGGCCACTAATGGCAGCGAACATGCTGGGTAGCATGTAGCTAGTATTAGTAGTAAAAATGGTTTTTTCAGGGCATAGTTTCCCGAATTGCTCCCATACCTTGTTCTTGATGTCCGCCTCTTCTATTACAGATTCGTTTATCAGGTCGGCATCTTTAGCTGCTTCTTCCGCGCTTGTGGTCCACGTGATCCTGTTTACTATTTGTGGTATCTCGTCGGCTAGTATTCTCCCATGGCGCACCAAGTGGTTCAGGATTTTCTGGTGGATCACTTTCGCCTTTTCAAGCGCTTCTTCCTTAATATCAAATATCACTACATTGTAGCCGCTTACGGCTGACTGCAGCCCGACTCGTAAGCCGAGTGTTCCAGCTCCAAGAATAGTGATGTTCTTTAGGTCTTCAAATTTCAGCATGGTACTAGTTAAGGTTACTTATACGGTCTTTATCTAAGGCTTTCATTCCATTTTTGGAGGCCTCTTTAACGATATATATCAAGAACCCGAAACGAGGGTCTTTTGTTAAGCCTTTTTTGAAACGGGCATATATCTGCTGCCCTATCACTCCTATTTTGAATAGACCGAACACGTAGTAGAATAGAATATCCTTTAGCTCTTTGTTCACTTGCTTGCTATAATGGTCTACCACCTGCTGGCGATCTAAATTACCAGGTAACCAGGTCAAGTTAAAAGGCTTAAGCATATCGGAATCTTTTGCTTCCGCCCAGTAGCCTAGAGTAGTACCCAAGTCCATTAAAGGATGACCAACAGTTGCCATTTCCCAATCTAGTATAGCCTCAATTTCTAAGGTTTCTGGGTTAAGAACCAAGTTATCGTACTTGTAATCGTTGTGAATGAAAGCCGCTTCTGCGCTATCGGGCATATTTTTGGGCATCCATTCTGCTAAAGCATTCATTCCTTCAATGGTGTCCGTTTCGGCATTGTAATAGCGTTTTATCCATCCTTCTACTTGACGTTGGATGTACCCCTCTGGTTTACCGAAATCTTTTAATCCAGTAGTCTCTAGATCGAGACTATGCAATTGAGCCAATTGCTCTACTTTTCTTTTTGAAAGCGCATTAACTTTCGCTTCACTTAGATCTACTCCATCAGGAACGCTATTTCGAAGAATCAATCCCTTCACTCGTTCCATCATGTAGAAAGGTGCGCCAAGCACTTCGTCATCTTCGCAATAAAGAGTTGGAGCAGGTACTTTATCAAAGTGCGGTTTCAATAGGCTCAACACCTTGAACTCCCTGCCCATGTCGTGTGCCGACTTAATGTTGGCACCAAATGGAGGACGACGTAAAACGTATTCTTTTTCACCAGCCGTTATTAGATAAGTAAGGTTAGAAAACCCGCTGGGGAATTGCTTTACCTCTATCTCCTTTGGTGCATCATCCAATTGGTCTTCTAGGAAACTGACCACTTTAGATTACTCCAGTTCATCGCATTTCCGGATGTCCGTTGCTATATATATCTAGATCATTTACTTCTTTTACTATCCAAACCATATTGCTTCAAAATAGAACGGGCCAGTACTGACTTATGTACTTCATCTGGTCCATCATAGATCCTAGCTCCTCTTTCGTGGCGGAACCAGAAAGATAACAACAGGTCGTCGGTAATACCCAAGGCGCCATGGGTTTGAATGGCTCTATCTAGAACCTTCTGCAAGGTATTGGCCACCATAAACTTGATAGTGCTTATTTGATTACGAACGGCTTTTGCGCCGTGCTGCTCCATTCCATGAGCAGTATGTAGTACCATTAAACGTGCTGCATCAATTTCAGCTCTGCTTTCAGCGATCCAATTCTGGATGGTTTGTTGATGACCTAGTTTTTTACCGCCGCCTAAGTCGCGTTCTGCTGCACGTTTACACATCATTTCAAAAGCACGTTCACAGATTCCTATCCAGCGCATACAATGATGTATTCGTCCAGGCCCTAAGCGTTCTTGTGCTAAGGCAAAGCCCATTCCTTCTCCACCAATAATATTGCTTTCGGGTACACGGCAATCCACATAATCTATCTCCGCATGGCTCAAATAGCCTTCCCCAGGCTCGCCCATAATTGGAATGTTGCGTAGCAACCTAAAGCCAGGATTATCAGTTGACACCACTATCATACTCGCCTTTTGGTAGGTGCCAGCATCGGGGTTGGTTACCGCCATTACAATGGCAAAATCAGCACCATCGGCGGCGGTGGTGAACCACTTTCTACCGTTTATCACATAGTCATTTCCATCCTTTACAGCATTGGTATGCATCAGGATAGGGTTACTTCCCGCCAAAGCTGGTTCGGTCATGCTGAAACAGCTTCGGATGTCACCATCCAAAAGTGGTTGTAAGTATTTCGTCTTCAACTCATCGGAAGCAAAGGCGCTCATTAATTCGATATTCCCTATATCAGGTGCTTGGCAATTAAACAGGTAGTGCCCAACTGGTGTGCGGCCCAACAGTTCGCTTAATTGGGCGAATTCCATCAAAGTCAATCCCACACCTCCATGGTGTTCTGAGAGGGCTATATTCCATAATCCCATTTCTTTAACCTTCTCGCGAACGGCTTTTAGTTCCTGCTCTGTCTGCTTAAAAGGTTGATTCATGAAACGCTGCTCATTCGGATATATCTCCTTCTCTAACAGGGCTTCTATTTTAGGGTAAATGCCTTTCAGCTTCTCTGTAGCAAATAGTTCTACCATATCGTTTTCTTTGGGGTTCTTTAAAAAAGAAGGTTTAGATAGTCAGTCCAGCATCGCTAGTAAACACACCGCCTGTGGCGTATCGGCCAGCATCGGCGGCAAGGTATAATGCTAAAGCAGCAATATCCTCTGGTTCGCCAAATTCTTTAATTGATAGGTGTTGCATGACCATATCAGATATATCGTCGTTCTTCCACAATGCTTCGCTGAATTTGGTTTTAATCAAGCCTGGACAGATTACGTTGGCACGTATTTTATCTACTCCCCATTCTTTTGCCAATACCTTGGTAAGTGATATTAAGGAAGCCTTACTTACGCTATATATTCCCAAGCCAAATTCAGGACGAATACCACCCACACTACTGATATTGATGATAGAGCCTCCGCCACGTTCTTTCATGGATGGGTAGCACTTTTTCGCCAACTCAAATGGGCCTTTCACGTTCACGTTCATGATCTTATCAAAAGCCCATTCTTCCGTTTGTAAAGCGGGTCCGAATACAGGGTTAGCCGCTGCATTATTCACCAAAATATCTATACCACCAAAGTGGTCTAGCGTGGCTTCAACCAGTCGCTTATTGTCCTTCATATTGCCCACATTGGCAGCTACAGCCAACACATCAATTCCAGCCTCTTTGAACGAAGCAGCTACTACGTCTAGAGCTTCTTGTTTTCTGCTACTGATCACGACTTTTGCGCCTGCCTCGCCAAAGGCTCGGGCCATACTTTCACCAATACCCTTACTTGCTCCTGTTATCACAGCCACTTTGCCCGATAGACTGAACTTATCTTGAATTGCCATCTCTGTTTTTTTGTTGCGCCCTGAAAATAGCGGTTTGTTGCTTAGGGACAAAAAAAGCCCTGTGCTGAATACAACACAGGGCCAAATACTAAACCTTATCTTAAAATTAAGGCACCAAGAATTTCGCTTGACTGAAACTATTGCCGCTTAATAAATTCACTATATAAATACCGCTTGGGTAATCATTTACGGTTAACGAAACACTGCGGTTTCCTTGCCCACCCTGCAACACTTGAGTGCTAACTACTGCACCAGTAATGTTCATTACACGAACTTGTACAGGCTCGCTATCCGCACTGCGGAAGTCGATGTTCAAGTTAGAACTTACTGGGTTAGGGTATAAACGTAGCGAGAAGTTGTCTTCAATATTACGTACCGAAGTAGCACATGCTGCACCCGCGCTATCGCGATTTACGGTTACGAAGTTAGAAGACAATTTGAAGCAACCATCCGTTAAATTAACGGTCGCAGCGTCATCTCCTGCTGAAGCGATAATGTTGCCTGTGTAGCTCAATCCCCATACACGGCAGATACCATTACCAGCTCCTTCAAAATCAACGATATTGCCTGGAGGAAGACCTAGGATAATGTTATTCTCATCCGTCACTACATATTGGAAGGCAGCCATAGAAGTGCTTACGCTTTCAAATTCTACTTCGTCAGCAATGCCATCACTTGGACATACATCTATTTCTGTTGCACCACCTGCAATAGCTACCGTAGTAACTACTGGAGTGTCGCGCACTACTGTTACAAAGTTGGAAGACAATTCGAAACAACCATCCGTTAAAGTAACAGCTGCTGCATCGTCACCCATCATTGCAGTGATGCTACCCGTGTAGCTTAATCCCCATACGCGACAATTTCCGAAACCTGCACCTTCAAAGTCAACCATATCACCTGGAGGAAGTCCTAGAATGATGTTGTTATCGTCTGTTACTACATATTGGAAAAGCGAGTTGGTGTTGTTCGTGCTATCAAAACGCATTAAGTCAGGATTGCCATCACCAGGACAAGTGTAAATTGTAGTAGCCCCGCTTTCAGCACTTACAGTACCTGAAGTAGGCACGTCGCGAAAAATAGTTACAAAGTTGGAAGACAACTCGAAGCAACCATCTGTTAAAGTAACTGCTGCAGCGTCGTCACCCATCATAGCAGTGATGTTACCCGTATAGCTCAATCCCCATACACGGCAATTACCTACACCTGCTCCATCAAAATCAACCATGTCGCCCGGAGGTAAACCTAGTATGATGTTGTTATCATCAGTAACTACATACTGGAAGTTAGCGTTAGAAGTACTTACGCTATCAAAACGCATTAGATCTGGAATACCATCACCTGGGCAAGTGTATACCATAGTTGCGCCCATTTGCGTAGCCACAGTAGTAACCACAGGCACATCGCGCACAACAGTAACCCAATTAGAAGATAACTCAAAGCAACCATCTGTTAACGTAACTGCTGCTGCATCGTCACCCATCATTGCGGTGATGTTACCTGTATAGCTCAATCCCCATACGCGGCAATTACCTACACCAGCACCTTCAAAATCGACCATGTCGCCTGGAGGCAGACCAAGGATGATGTTATTGTCATCAGTCACCACGTACTGGAAGTTAGAATTAGAAGTACTTACGCTATCAAATCTCATCAAGTCAGGCATTCCGTCTCCTGGGCAGGTGTAAATAGTAGTTGCACCCGATTGTGAGGAAACGGTTGTTGTAGCAGGCACATCGCGAACTACGGTTATCCAGTTAGAAGATAGCTCAAAGCAACCGTCCGTTAACATAACTGCGGCAGCATCGTCGCCCATCATGGCTGTAATGTTTCCGGTATAGCTCAATCCCCATACACGGCAGTTACCTACACCAGCACCTTCAAAATCAGCCATATCGCCAGGAGGAAGTCCTAGAATGATATTGTTATCATCAGTAATTACATATTGGAAAAGCGAGTTGGTAGCATTAGTACTATCAAAGCTGATAATATCAGGATTACCATCGCCTGGGCAAGTGTAAACTGTAGTTTCTCCACTTTCGGTGCTAACCATACCTGAAACAGGCACATCGCGAATTACAGTTACAAAGTTAGAAGACAACTCAAAGCAACCATCTGTTAATGTTACAGCAGCAGCATCGTCACCCATCATAGCGGTGATATTACCCGTGTAGCTTAATCCCCATACGCGGCAGTTACCTGTGCCAGCACCTTCAAAATCAACCATATCGCCTGGAGGTAGTCCAAGGATAATATTGTTATCATCGGTTACTACATATTGAAAGTTAGCGTTTGAAGTGCTTACGCTATCAAAGCTCATTAAGTCAGGAATACCATCACCTGGACAAGTATATATCATAGTAGCACCCGTTTCAGTAGCTACAGTAGTAACTACAGGTACATCGCGCACCACAGTTACCCAATTAGAAGACAGCTGGAAACAGCCATCAGTTAAAGTAACCGCTGCTGCATCGTCACCCATCATAGCGGTAATGTTTCCCGTGTAGCTTAACCCCCATACACGGCAATTACCTACTCCAGCGCCTTCAAAATCAGCCATATCGCCCGGAGGTAGTCCTAGTATGATATTGTTATCATCGGTAATTACGTATTGGAAGTTGGCATTTGATGTGCTTGTGCTATCAAAACTTATTAGATCGGGCATGCCGTCACCTGGGCAGGTATATATTCTTGTTTCTCCTGCTGCAGTAGCTACTGTTGTGGTAACAGGTGTGTCGCGCACTACGGTAACCCAGTTTGAAGATAATTGGAACATGCCATCTGAAAGGTTCACCGCTGCTGCATCGTCACCCATCATGGCAGTGATATTACCCGTGTAACTCAATCCCCAAAGGCGGCAATTACCAACGCCGGCACCTTCGAAATCGACCATGTCACCCGGGGGTAAACCTAGGATAATGTTGTTGTCGTCGGTTACTACATAGGCGTAGTTAGCTGTTGATGTAGTAGTACTGTCAAAGCTGATAAGGTCAGCCATCATATCTCCTGGGCAAGTATAAACGGTGGTTTCGCCAGCTTCAGTAGCTACGGTGCCCCCGTCTACTTGTGCCATCACCCATAGTGGGCAGCAGACTAGAAGTGAAAAGAGTAGTTGTGAAAAATGTCTCATAGTAAAATAGGTTTTCGTTCTTGTTTGTGAAAACGAAGAAAGAAAACCCATTACTAGAGGAGTGACAGCCAGCTGACAAAGCTCTGTATACCTAGCTTTTAGGCCAAACTGTTGACATTATCGTGACACTATTGGTCAGCTAGTTGACGTTGAATTCTATGATGGAGTAGGCATATTTTTTTGGCTGGCTAGATGTACGAAGTATAACTTGCTCTCCTTCACCATACCAAACAGCATTAGAAATTTTATCTGTTCCAGTTGAACCTGGAGGGGACATATATCTGGTAGAGCCTATTCCTGTTAAAATGTACTCGCCTGCACTTACCTCTTGATACCAAAATAGACTTGATTCTAGCGAAACGTTTTCTATTTTCCATACTTTACCTGCTGGCACGGTAGCAACGGTTTCGTAAGTGTTGTTAACGGAAACTATTCCCTTTAGGCTTACTACACGGTTAAAACTTAATCCTTGAGCTTGTGCACAGAAAGAGAATGCGACGGTTAGAAATAGAACGGAAAAGAAAGACTTCATGATGTGGATGTTTGGTTTAAAGGTAGGAAAATGTGTCAATTCGGGAGCGTGCAAATAAAAAGGGATACTTGTACAAAATCAAAGGCATTGTCATTCGGCTTTGCCCCCCAAATGGGCTATTTTTGAGTAATGGATTATTTGAAGGAATTGAACCCATCGCAGTATGAAGCGGTAACAGCTACCAACGGCCCAGTTATGATAATTGCGGGTCCAGGGTCGGGTAAAACTAGGGTGCTAACCTACCGCATAGCTTATATGATAAACGTGGGTAGTAAATACTTTAACCAAGATGGTGATGAAGTACAAAAACCTATAGACCCCTTCAATATTCTAGCCCTAACTTTTACCAATAAGGCCGCCAAAGAAATGCGTGAACGTATCTGGCGCATTGTAGGTAACGAGGCCCGAAATGTGATGATGGGTACTTTCCACTCTGTATTTGCCCGCATTTTAAGGATAGAAGCAGAGAAGATAGGTTACCCGCAGAACTTCACTATATACGATACGCAAGACAGCAAAAACCTCATCAAGAATTTGGTGAAAGAAATGAACTTGAACGATAAGCTGTACAAGCCCAACATCATTTACAATCGTATTTCTTCAGCTAAGAACAGTCTTATTTCCCCCACGGGTTACATGCAAGACCCTTATTTGGTGAGTGAAGATGAAAGCAGTGGACGCCCTAAAATGGCAGAGCTTTATATGAAGTATACCAAGCGCTGCTTTATGGCAGGGGCTATGGACTTTGATGATTTGCTTTACAAAATGTGGGTGCTACTAGAGGGTCATCCTGATGTGTTGTACAAGTACCAACAGGTGTTTAAGTACATCATGATAGATGAGTACCAAGACACCAACTATGCCCAGTACATGGTTACTAAAAAGCTGGCAGCAGCTTATGAGAACATCTGTGTAGTGGGCGATGATGCACAAAGCATCTACTCCTTCCGTGGGGCAGATATTCAGAACATCCTCAATTTTGAGAAAGACTACCCTGATTTTAGAGTGTTTAAACTAGAGCAGAATTACCGCAGTACCGAACACATTGTAGAAGCAGCCAACGAGATAATTCACAACAATAAAAATCAGTTAGCTAAAGAGATTTTCACCGAAAAAGGAGAGGGGAAGAAGATAAAAGTGGTGAAAACCCTTAGCGATAACGACGAGGGAAAATGGATAGCCGACCATATCTTTTCCACTAAAATGACCGAGCAACTTCGGAACAGCGATTTCGCTATTCTATATCGTACTAATGCACAATCGCGTTCGTTTGAAGAAGCTTTGCGTAAGCGTGGGATTGCCTACAAGGTTTACGGCGGACTTTCCTTCTACCAACGTAAAGAGATAAAAGACCTGTTAGCTTACCTAAAGCTAACCATGAATCACCATGATGAGGAGGCTCTTCGCAGAATTGTGAACTACCCTACTCGTGGTATTGGGCAAACCACTATTGAAAAGGCCACTGTAATTGCTGCGCAAGAAGAAAAACCTCTTTGGGAAATTCTATGCAATGCGCGTCAATATGGCGCATTCAATAATCGCGCTTCGGGCTTATTGGTAGACTTTACCAATATGATAAAAAGTTTTGCCGCCATGCAATACGATCGTGATGCCTTTGACTTGGCTATGCACGTGGCAAAGAGCACCACTATATTAAAAGAGCTATACAACGATAAAAGTGTAGAGGGATTAAGTAGGTATGAGAACATCCAAGAACTACTTAACAGTATAAAAGAGTATACGGATGATGATGAGGTAGAACAAGATGAGAATGCAGAAGAGCTATTGGCTAATGATAAAAGCCTAGCCAGCTACTTACAGAATGTGGTACTACTTACGAATGCTGATGACGAAAAGGGTGATCAAGATTGGGTGAGCCTAATGACCATACATGCTGCCAAGGGATTGGAATTTCCAGCGGTTTATGTGGTAGGATTGGAAGAGAACCTATTTCCTAGCATGATGGCTACTGCTTCGCGAACTGACTTGGAGGAAGAACGCCGACTCTACTATGTAGCCGTAACCCGAGCCGAACAGCAATTGGTGTTGAGCTGGGCAGCTACTCGTTATCGCTTTGGTAATCTACAATACAATGAGAAAAGCCGATTTTTAGATGAAATATCGGAGAAGCACTTAGATCATGAGGGCCGCCAGGCAGAGGCAAAGCCCACTAAGCAGAATTGGGGTGATTTCAATAGGTTCAAGAAGAAACTAGATAGCATACCTACCAAACCATTAGGCGCAGGTTTCAGTAGAAACTTAACCAAGGTGAGTAAAACGGAACAGTCCATCCCTTCTTTTGCGGGTGATGATGTAAGTGGCTTACAAGTGGGTATGCAGATAGACCATCAGAAGTTCGGTACAGGCAAGGTCATTAGTATTGAAGGGGCTGGTGATAACCGTATTGCTACCGTATTTTTTAACGGAATTGGTAATAAACGCATCATGCTGAAATACGCAAAGGTGAAAGTCCATCGTTCCGTATAGTAAGCAATGAGCCTAGCAGCTACATTTTCGTTAACTTTGGAGCTTATCAAGTAAATTTTATGCAATACAATTCAAGCCGCGAACATTTGCGCTTACGCGAATACGGCCGAAACTTCCAGATGATGGTCAATCATTTGAAGACCGTGGAAGACAAAGAAAAAAGAACCAAGCTAGCCAAAGGGGTAGTGGAGTTAATGGGTCAAATGAACCCTAATATAGGTGGAGCTAACGTAGAAGAATACAAGCAAATGCTTTGGGATAGTTTCTACATCATGTCAGACTTTGACATTGATGTGGATGGCGATTTCCCGATGCCTGCTCGTGAGATGGTTAACGAAAAGCCTCCGCATCCTGGTTATCCTCGTCAGCGAATCAAGTTCCGCCACTATGGTAAGAACGTGCAGACCATGATAGACAAGGCTGCTAAAATGACCGACCCAGAGAAGAAAGAAGCATTTACCACGCTGATAGGAAACTACATGAAGCTGGTACACCGTAACTGGAACCGCGACGATGCTAACGATCAAGTGGTAATGGAAGACATGGTATCCATGTCGAAAAATCAACTTAAGGTTGGAGAGGATGTAGACTTAGATATACTGGTGAAAGCAGCAGGTATTTCTAATCCGCAGTACCAGAACTCGCGAAGTAACAACAAGAAAGGCGGCGGCAAACGCCGACCTAACAACAAGGGTAGAAGCAACAATAACAGAAGACGATAAGTAAAACACATCATGGATATATTTGAGGTAGAAGGCGGCCGCAAACTACATGGGGAGATAACCCCACAAGGAGCCAAGAACGAAGCATTACAGATACTTTGTGCCGTACTCCTTACTCCAGAGGAGATGGTCATCTCCAATATTCCTGACATCCGCGATGTAAAACTCCTAATTGATATTCTGGGCGACCTTGGTGTAACCGTCAAGCAACTCTCCGACGATACGTACAGCTTTAAGGCTGATAATGTAGATCTCGATTTCCTTACCTCCGACAAGTTCAAAAAAAAAGGCGCTGGCCTGCGTGGATCTATCATGTTGGTAGGTCCTTTATTGGCCCGCTATGGTAAAGCGTATTTACCAAAGCCTGGCGGAGATAAAATAGGTAGAAGAAGATTAGACACTCACTTTTTAGGTTTCCAAAAGCTTGGAGCGGAGTTCAATTATGATGCTATGGAGTATTTCTACTCTGTAACAGCAAAGCGATTGAAGGGAGCTTACATGCTATTGGATGAAGCCTCTGTAACGGGAACGGCTAACGTGGTAATGGCCGCCGTAATGGCTGAAGGAACTACTACTATTTTCAATGCAGCTTGCGAGCCGTATTTGCAGCAATTGTGCAATATGCTAGTGCGCATGGGAGCAAATATTGAAGGCATTGGCTCTAACCGATTAATAATTCACGGCGTAACGGAATTAGGCGGAACAGAACACCGCATGCTACCCGATATGATCGAGATAGGTAGCTTCATTGGCCTAGCAGCTATGACAGGCTCTGAAATAACTATTAAGGATGTAAAGGCCGAGTACTTAGGATTGATACCTACCGTATTCCGTCGCTTAGGAATCCAATTCGACATAAAGGATGACAACATCCACGTTCCAGAACAAGACCATTACGAGATACAGTCGTTTATCGATGGATCGGTAATGACTATAGCAGATGCTCCGTGGCCAGGGTTTACGCCCGACCTATTGAGTATTGCATTAGTAGTAGCTACACAAGCTAAGGGTACGGTATTAGTACACCAGAAAATGTTCGAGAGTCGTCTATTCTTCACCGATAAGTTGATAGACATGGGTGCACAGATAATTCTTTGTGACCCACACCGTGCAACTGTAGTGGGTCTGAATAAAACCTATCCTCTACGGGGCATCAGCATGTCATCGCCTGATATACGTGCAGGAGTATCATTACTAATAGCTGCATTGTCAGCAGAAGGCACTTCTCGCATTTCTAACATCAACCAGATCGACCGCGGCTACCAACGTATAGATCAGCGCTTAAATGCCTTAGGGGCGAGTATTAAGCGGGTCTAATAAGAATTCACTTCTTTTTTAAGCGGTTAGAATTGCCGTAACGGCTTCAATACCCGTTTCAGCAGCACCATGTACGGTTTGATGATGCCCATTTAAATTCATTGCTTCTCCAGCAAAGTAAAGCTTGTCGTCCACAGTTTGAGCCGCAATGCTGCGTGCATTACCCATACCCACCGTGCTATAAGAGTATGCCCCTTGAATGAAAGGTTCATTAGTCCAGTTCTGCACCACACTATCTATTAGTTGTGCGCTTGCTTGGCCGTTGTACATTTGGTCTAGCTCGGCAATAAGTTCGCTTACAATGGCTTGGTCGCTACCTAGACTATTGAGGTATTCGGCCTGTTCGCCCATTACAAAAGCTAGCAGCACATTGTCATTCCCAGTTTTACCTATTCGCTCATTAGCATAAGCTGCACAGATGCTTCCCCCCAAAATATTGTCTTCATAAAAAGTGGTGTTGAATTTCAAAAACACCTTCATGCCCGCATCCATCCCGATCTTAGAAAAGGCTGTGGTTTTTTCCTTTGGTAAAGCAGGGGTAAAGCTTATCGCATTTTGCTTTAGTAGGCTAATGGGTAGCGTAACTATCACCTTATCGGCCATATAGCTGTTTCCATCGGTGTCGGTTATTTCAATGCGCTCGCCAGCATAATTTATGCTGTTCACTACAGTGTTGTACCTAATGTTTTGCGCTACATCAGCAGCTACGAATTGGTCGATCACATCAAAAAAAGCACCCTCAAATTTATAGTCCTCATCGCCCGAACTCCACTCATACTCCTCCTCATTTAAATGGAACACCGATAAGCGAGAAGCTGCAGCACCATAATCGCCCGCTATGCCTTCAACTATGTCGTTGTATTCTGTGCCAAAACCTTGCTGCATAGCATATGCATCAAACGAAACATCGGGCTTACCACTACCTTCAAAAATAAACGGGTCTTTGGGTAAGTTGCTGGTTAATTGCTGTTGAAACCAATAGGTAAGGTCGGTATCATCTAGGCTATTGGCCACGTTGTTATCTTTTATCAAGTCGCCAACAATACTTCGGCGACCATGCAGCCACTGTGCTCCCGTATCCAAGGGATAATCGGCAAACCCGGTCAACTTACCCATGCGGCCACCATGTACGGCAGAAGCTTCTAGAACTTCAACATCTACCTCTTGCTGTTTAAGCATTTGTGCGGCGAACAAGCCCGCAGCTCCTGCGCCTATTACTATAACCTTACCGTCGTAGTCTTTAAGCTCTATACCATCTTCCTTTCCGCACGATGACATTAAAAAAGAAGGTAGCAATAAACCCCCAGCGGTAGTCATAGCCGATCGCGAGATAAATGTTCTCCGTTTCATTTTTTAAAGGTAGAGCTTTCTGATAGTTACTATTAGTATATGCTCTCCCGCGCAGCTCCACACACCGCAAAGCGCAGCCCTATATATGTAGGGCTGCGCTTTGCGGTGTGTGGAGCGGGCAAGGTTAAATAATGATCTAGGTTTTGCTTGTAAGCGAAGTAATAAAAAAGGTGAGGCGGTAGCTCTATTGAACTACCGCCTCACCAACCACCCATTTACCCCTTTATAACGCGACACCTATTGCTAGGCATGTACACTATTTTGGGTTTATTGTATGAAATTCCACCGCTACACAGTAGGAGATGGACTAGTTTTTTCTTCTTCGTTATTACCTAATAGGCTACTTACTTTGTATCCTGCTCTATCAAAAAGCAAGTACATTACTGGTACTACTACCAGTGTAAGGAAAGTAGCGAATGTTAATCCGAATATTACTGTCCACGACATTGGCCCCCAGAACACTACGTTATCTCCACCGATGAATATCTCAGGGTCGAAACGACGGAATAGGGAGTAAAAGTTGATGTTAAATCCTACGGCCAACGGTATTAAACCAAGCACTGTTGTTATGGCGGTAAGCAATACTGGGCGCAAACGTGTTTTACCTGCTTCCATAATGCAACGCACTATTTCTTCACGATTCAAGCGGCCTTTTACACCTAATTCTTTCCGTCTTCTATCGCGTACTAGGTTGGTGTAATCTATCAATACGATGGCATTGTTAACCACAATTCCCGCTAGGGAAATAATACCAATACCGGTCATGATAACCGAGAATTCCATTTGGAAAATACCTAGACCTAAGAATACCCCAGTAGTACTAAAGGCTACTGATAACAAGATGATGATAGGTGCAGTAAGTGAGTTGAACTGCGTAATGATGATCAAGAAAATGAGCAATACAGCTATCATGAATGCCTTACTCAAGAAGGCCATTGATTTTTGTTGCTCTTCTACTTCACCAGTATATCTAATAGCATAACCATCAGGTAGTTCGTAGGTGGCAAAAAGTTCGCCCAGTTGCTCTATTATTTTAGCAGGCGTATACCCATCAAGCACATTGGAATAGATAGTGATCACCCGTTCTGAATCCTTACGATTTACCGCACCGTAGGTAGAAGTATATTCCACATCAGCCACTGCTGAAATTGGTATCTGTACTATTTTACCGTTGTCTTGATTCCGATAGGTGATGCGCTGCCCCATTAGGCTCTCTAAGTTGTAGCGGTACTTATCTTGCAAGCGAAGCATGATAGGATAATCATCCTCACCCTCTTTATACTTAGACACTTCTTTACCGAACAAGGCGGTACGAATGGTAGAGGCTATTTGTGCAGTGCTTAATCCATACCTACGCGCTGCTTTTCTATTTACTGTTACCAATAATTCAGGCTTACCGATATCAAGATCGGTCTTTAACTCTTCAATACCAGGTATATCGGCATCGTTAATGTATTTCTTCACCTTCTCGCTCAGGGCTATCAACTTGTCATAGTCTTCCCCAGCTACTTCCACACTAATTGGCGGGCCTACTGGTGGACCATTGGGGTCTTTATCTACAGTTATCTTAACGCCAGGTATATCGCTTAATACTTTTCGTAGACCATCTAGCATGAAGGTCGTATTACCGTAATCCTCTGGTCGGTTCTGAAACTCTACAAATGCAGCTGTAACTTTTGCTTTGTTAGGCGATTTACCCTGCTGTACTTGTCCTGATTGTGGGTCGGAAGTTCCTTCACCAATATTAGTCACTACCGATTCTACCATCCCCATTTCTCGGAATGAATCTACATAGGCAAATACCTTGGCTTCTATTTCCTTAGTTATCTCATTCGTCCGCTCAATATCAGTACCTGTAGGCATTTCAGCGAATACGTTAACGTAATTCGGGATGTTTGCTGGAAAGGTTACCACCTTAGGGTCGCTTCCAAAATAGAACAGGGTCGAGAATATCATCATCAATACCGTACTTACCATAAAGATGGTAGGTCCCCAGCCATGTAATGCGAAATTTATGATCTTATAGTAGAAGTTTTCTAACCTTGGTAGGAACACATTCTGGAAGCGGATGGATAGTGGGGTAAGTACATATACGTTGAGCAAGCCAAGCAAGGCCACAAAAAGTATAAGGTTACCCATTATGGTCAAGTCATCATCTCCAGGAACTGCTACCCACTTGTAAGTGTGTACTAACATGCCTACAACTATAGCCGCTAATGCGATCAACAAGAAGCGACGGCGCTGCTTTTTAGACTTAGCCGTTCGGGTCTCTTCCATGTTAGTTTCTTGCACCTTCATTAGTATGGAGGTGAGCACAGGATTCATTACCAGCGCCACGAACAAGGAGGATGATAATACTATTATGAGTGTGATAGGTAAGTACTTCATGAACTCCCCCATAATATCATCCCAGAATATTAGTGGGAAGAAGGCTGCCAAAGTAGTTGCAGTTGAAGAAATAATAGGCCATGCAACTTCACCTACACCTTCTTTTGCTGCTTGAATGCTGTTCTTTCCCTCTTGCATTTGACGGTAGATGTTCTCTACCACCACAATTCCATTGTCCACCAACATACCCAGCGCTAGCACTAAGGAGAAGAGCACCATAATGTTCAGGGTGATGCCCATGGCATTTAATATCACGAAGCCTAATAGCATAGACATTGGTATGGCTATACCAACGAACAAGGCATTACGTAACCCTAAAAAGAATAGCAATACCAGCACCACCAATATAACCCCAGAGTAGATGCTGTTCTCCAAGTTCTCTACTTGAATACGGGTCATCCGTGAGGTGTCGTTGGTTATTTCTACTTTAAGGTTCTTAGGTAGCTTCTTCTCTATTGCATCAGCTACAATTATTTTTATTTTATCAGTAGCGTTCAGTAAGTTCTCTCCTGATTTCTTTTTGATGTTTAGCGTTACCACATCAAAGCCACTGCTTCGGGAATAACTAGACGCTTCTTCGTAATCAAAGCTAACATCGGCAATGTCTCCTAGAAAAACAGCATTACCATCGCGACTCTTAACGATCACGTTCTTTATCTCGTCCACATTCACGAACTCTCCTACTACACGAATACTTCTACGGAATTCGTCGGTAAGAATGTCGCCACCAGAAATGGTCTTGTTCTCGTAGTTTATCGCGTCCTCTATATTTCCGAAAGATATCTGCATGCTTTCCATCTTATGGCGGTCTACATGAATTTTCACCTCTTTATCTTTCGCCCCTTTTAGGTCTACTTCTGATATTTCGGTCAGGTCTTCTATCTCCTCTTCCAAATACTCAGCGTAGAACTTCAAGTCTTCTGGAGAAAAGTCGTCTCCTGAAATGTTGATGTTCATTACTGGTATCTCGCTAAAATCCATCTCAAACACCTTGGGGTCTTGATCTAGGTCATTAGGAAGTTCGCTATTCGCCTTATCTACTGCATCTTTTACATCAAGCAAGGCCTCTTGCACATCTACATCAAAGTTGAACTCTACCACAATGGTGGAGTAGTCTTGAATAGAAGTGGATTTTAACTTTTTAACCCCTGTTATCGATTTGATCTCCTTCTCTAACGGACGGGTGATCAAGTTCTCAATATCTACTGGTGAGTTACCAGGGTATGGCGTACCTACGTAAATGGTAGGTATTGTTATTTCGGGGAAATTCTCCTTAGGCATAGTGCCATATGCACCAGCACCCAAGATGATGATGATGAAAATAAGCACCAACACACTGGTACGGTTATCAACCGACATGGTCGATAATCCGAACTCTCTAGTGATGTTCTCTTTATTCTGAGTCTCTTTGTTCATGGTCGTTCTCTCTCTCCAATTATCTAATGCTTACTTAGCCATTCTTACTAAGTCTCCATCGGTTACATCGCGGTAACCACCGTCTATTATCACCTCACTGGCTAAAAGCCCTTCCAAAATCTCCGTTTTGCCTTCGTAAGACTTTCCCTTTTGTATCACTTTCTTCTTGGCCACAGCCTCGCCTTCAGCATTTTTAGCAACGATGAACACATAGTCGGTATTACGAGTAGTTTGGATAAGGCGAGTAGGTATTATTACAGCTTTCTCTACCGTATAATCTTCAACTAGTACTTCTGCCAGTAGGTTTGGCTTAATAGCCTCGTCCTTATTGTCAATATTTAAGATGACGGTAAAAGTTCTGTTAATGGTATTAACCACTTGCCCTACAGCCTTAACAGTACCTTCGCGAGTAAGCCCTATTGCAGGGAAATTCACATTTACTTTATCGCCTTTATTGATGGTGCCTATATAGTTTTCAGGTACTGCAGCCTCAATTTTCAGAACGCCTAGTTTCACCACTCTTACCACCGCTCTTCCTGGAGAAGCCATTTCGCCAAGCTTGGCAAATACCTCATCTACAGTACCACTTATAGGTGCCTTAACTTGCATCTTTTCTAATTGAGAGTAGGTGGTTTGAAGCTTACGTTCAAGTGTTTCCTTATTATTCTTAGCCTGTAGAAATTGTATCTCCGACCCAATATTCTGGTCCCACAACTTCTCTTGCTTTTGGAAAACGATCTCTGCTAAACCTAAAGAGGTTTTTAGTTCTTCGATGTTATTGAGTAGTACGCTATTATCTAACTGTACTAGGGTTTGTCCTGCACTTACTTTTTGGCCTTCGGTTACATAAACCTTGGTAATAAGCCCCCCCATATCAGTGGATACGCTAATGTTTTCTTGAGATTCGGCATTACCCTGTACCTCAAAGTAGTGGGCAAATGTACCTTGCTCTATTGGTAAGGTGCTTATCAATTTACCTTTAGGGCCTTCTGCTAAACTAGGGTCTAACTTCTGTAGCTCATTCTCTAATTGTAGAATTTGAGATTCTATTTCTCCAGCTTCTGCTTTTAGCTTTGATAGCTGAGCCTTTTTTCCTTCCAAACTATCGTCATTTCCTCCGCAACTTACGAGCAGTAGGAAAAGGGAAGCGATGAATGCAATTAGCAATTGTTTCATAGTATAATGGTTATTACAGCTCTCCAAGAGCTTTTTGTAGTTCTACTTTCTTAGTCAATAAATTGTAGATAGCATTTACGTAGTCTATCTGTGTTGTATTCAAGCTAGTCTCCGCTTCTGCTAATTCCAGACTTGATCCTACTCCTTCACGATACATGATATTTACCTTGTTATATATCTTCTGGGCAAGGGCCAAGTTCTTCTCTTGATTTTTGAACTCCTCTAATGCATTGGAATAGTTAGTGCTGGTTTGGCTTACTTCAAGCTCAGCTTGATTTTGGAAGTTGGCCAGATCATTCTGCAAGCGCAGCTGCTTCATTTTTATCTGCTGAGCTTGTGCACCTTTCTTATAGCTATCGAATATGGGTACGTTCAATTGCAGGCCATAGTAACCACTCTGGAACCATTTTTCGCTCCACAGTTCACTGAAAGTACCGCGTTGGTTATTGAAACCATACCCCACATTGAAATAGAGCGATGGATAATAACCTGCCTTAATACTGGCCGCCTCGTATCCTCTTAACCGTGTTTGAGTTGCCAGTAAGCGATACTCTAATCGGTCTTGATAATTGAAATCACCTGTTTCGATGGTTTCAGGCACTACTAGCAGGGCTTTCAAACTATCAGTAAGATCTAATTCAATGTCCAAAGTCAAGCCTAACTGATACTTCATTACATTCAAACTCAGCTCGTACTGCATATCTGCCGAACGTTTGCGCGACTCTAGGCTGGAGAGATTTAATTGTAGTCTATCTACATCTAGTTCTTCAGCAAAACCACTGTTGTATAGCTCTGTAGTTTCATAAAGTATCTTTTTAAGTGTGGCAATATTGGTATCTACCAATGCCTTGTTCTCACGAGCTACCAGTACAGAGTAATAGGTAGTGGCAACTACTTCCTTCAGTTGTATAGCTGTAAGATCTATTTGCCCTTGGGCTACACTTAAGATGGCTTTATTGGCCTTCAAACCGATAAAATAGCGGCCATCTACTATAAGTTGCTCTAAGGCAAAGTCTACAGCTATATTGTGCTTTACCCCAAACTGCACCTCTACATCTTGACCTGGTTGACCAACAAAATCGCCAGGAATAATAGACTCAGCAATGTTGAAATTATTTCGGTACGAAGTCTGTGTATAGATATTTGGCAGTCCCTCGGTAAGTACCTCTACGGTTTGCCAGCGACGCTCCTTAAAGTCTAAATTGGCATTCTTCATTAAGAAGCTATTCTCTAAGGCAAAGGCTTGTGCCTCTTCCAGAGATAAGCTCATACTCGTTTGTGCCATAGCAGGGGCTATATGCAGCAGCGAGAATAAGACTATGGCTATAGCGTTTCTCATTATGTGGTTTTAAGTTGATTCAATACTTCTAATCCTCTATCAGAAGCTATTCCTCTGACATAGAATTTCAGATACTCCGAATACACTTCGGCAAGGGTGAAATTGACATCGCGCTGCCTATCTTGACCCATACTGGTCATCATATCGGTTCCAGCAATGTAAAAGCGGGCCATTAGGTCGGGGTCAATATCACCACGGTATAAGCCTTGGCTCATACCAGCTTTTATGTTGGTCATTATGGTTTCGTAAATAAAAGCGTGTTTGTAGTCTTCTATCTGCGTCCATGCATTTGGGTAATACTTCTGCATATCGTAGAGCAAAGAAGGGTTAAGGCTTTTAAGGTGATTTACAACATGTCTTCCAATATTGTATATCTCTTCTATAGCGCTATCATTCTCTGCTTGTATTTTACCTATGGCTTCCTTCTCATCTTCAATGTGCTGCTGGATGGCGCGTATCACCAAGTCTTGCTTATTGGCAACGTATTGGTAGATAGTTTTTTTGGAGACACCCAGGGCATTCGCAAGATCATCCATGCTCACGCTTTTCACGCCGTAACGTAGAAAAAGCTCTTCGGCCTTGCTGAATATATTTTTAATGGTGTCCATAATTGGAGGGCAAAATTATCGATAATAAACTTTGGAAACTATATAAACCCTGAAAGTTTCCGTTAAATTTCTGGTAATAACGCGTTATTGCTCACAAATGTTTCCTTTCCATCGACAAATGTTCGCATCTGGCTTTACATTAGCTTAATCGTTACCTTTGTAGCTTATGGCTATAAGCACTAAACAGGATATTAGAAAACTAAACCTAGAGCAGCTAACTGCTTCGCTTACTGAGTTAGGACAGCCCAGCTTTAGGGCAAAACAAATATGGCAATGGCTTTGGCAAAAGGCTGCTACTACTTTTGAAGAGATGAGTAACCTGCCATTGGGTTTACGCTCCTCGTTAGAAGAGAATTATGCTATTAATAGCCTAACTACTGCAGAAGCGCAGAACAGCGAAGACGGCACGGTAAAGTGTGGATTCAAATTGTTTGACGGAGAAATAATAGAAGGGGTATTAATACCTACAGATAGTAGATATACGGCTTGTGTATCATCGCAAGTAGGTTGCAGCTTGGCTTGCAAATTTTGTGCAACGGGTTATATGGACCGCAAGCGAAACCTAGAAGCTGGGGAGATATACGATCAAGTAGTAGCACTTAACAAGCAGGCAGAAGAAAATTACGGCAAACCTCTTTCTAACATAGTATACATGGGTATGGGCGAACCATTGCTCAACTATAAGAACATGCTGGATAGTATTGACCGCATTACTTCGCCTGAGGGCTTGGGCATGTCGCCAAAACGAATAACAGTTTCCACGGCGGGAATTATCAAGATGATAAAGAAGCTGGCGGACGATAAGGTGCGCTTTAATTTAGCACTATCACTACACGCAGCTAATGATAAGAAGCGGAATACTATAATGCCTATCAACGAGTCGAATACGCTAGAGGGATTGATAGATGCGCTGAACTACTTTCACGATAATACAGGAAACAAGATCACTTTCGAATACATTTTACTGCGCGGAGTAAACGATTCTATGGAAGACGCTAAAGAGCTAGTGGACCTATGTAGACGAGTTCCAGCTAAGGTTAACCTTATTGAATACAATGCTATCAGCAATGCCGACTTCATGAAAACCAAATCGGACGAAAGGCAGCGTTTTGTAGATTACTTAGAAAGTCACCGTGTAACAGCCAATGTTCGCCGTAGCCGTGGTAAAGATATTGATGCGGCTTGCGGTCAATTAGCCAACAAGCATAACTAGCACTAGGCTACTCCATTTCAGCAACCACTTCTTTTACCTCAGGAACCATACGGGTCAGTAAGCCTTCAATACCGTTCTTTAATGTAATGGTAGACGATGGACAGCCGCTGCAAGAACCTTGCAATGTTAGTGTAACTATACCCTCATCGAAGGATTTGAATTGAATAGCTCCGCCATCCATTTCTACAGCTGGTTTTACATATTGATCGAGCAAACCGATGATCTTGGTAGCTATTTCATCACCATCGTGCAGGGCAACGCGTTCTTCCTGCAATTGCTCCATGTTAATGATGACCTTGTCGGACGAGATGTATTCTTTCAAGAACTCTTTTAGCTCTTGCATTATCTCTATCCACTCTATATCACTAGCTTTTGTAATGGTTACAAAGTTATTGGCGATAAATACTCGTTGAACATAAGGCTTCTCAAACAAAGCCATTGCCAATGGTGAACTACCAGCCTCTTCTTTACTAGCTAAGTCTGCACTATTCTCAGGAAGTAGCATTTTGTTAGCTACGAATTTGAGTGATTCAGGATTGGGGGTATACTCTGTATATATTTCGATATTCATTATCTGCACGTTTTGCTCTATAACACAAATGTAAGCCAGCTAGTTCTAAGGTTCTAAGATATTCCCTTTAAGATCGATCTTAGCTTCTCGTTTTATAGCTAAAACACCTTTTAGACCTTCTATTAGTACCGATGCTGTACTGTCTGACATAAACGAATTGGCGTAAGCAAATTGCGGTTTGATATGCCAGATGCCTTCTGTATTTATAAATCCCCATTTACCAGATGTATCTGCCACTGGTGCAAAGCCTAAGGCAAACTCCCTAGCATTGGTGAACTGCATTGGTAAAACTATTTGTCCTTTACCATCAATGAAGCCCCATTTTCCCGTGCTATCACTTATCGGTGCATAACCTTCTTGAAAATTCCCAGCATCAACAAAGGAACATGGTATGGCTTGCTGACCATTACGATCAATAAAGCCATACTTTTCATTCTGGCACTCTACAAGTGCTAATGCCGAGCGGTATTCTGATACTTCTAAATAGACCAGATCGGCAATTATTTCTCCATTTCTATCAATATAACCCCAACGGCAATCATCATTTAAACATTCGCTCGAGCTTACTGCTGCTAAACCGTCTTCAAAACTTACTACTTCGCTATAAATAGGCGCTATTACTTCTCGTCCTTTTTTGTCTAAGAATCCGTATAAACATGTACCTGAACACTCTCCTGGGCTAAAGGCTGCCAATCCTTCGGTGAATGGATACAGCTCTCGATAAGCAGGCTGAATGATAGTGTCTCCAGTAACTTCGTCCATGGCACCGTAAAAACCATTTACTTCGAACACCTCTAGCTTTAGCGATGCTAGATCAAGGTCTTTCTTAAGTTGTTCGCGGTATGGAAAGCCCGGGTATTCCTTGCTGAAGGCTAATAATTGCTCGGCATTTCTAGTAACATTGTATAATTCGTACAAACGTTTCCAAGCCAGCTTTACATTTCTATTGCCTGAAAATTTTCTAACAAAATAATCCAGGTCGTCAATAGTATTGTCAACGGTTAACTTGCTATATATGCTATCTTCTGCAAAAACTCGATAAGGATTCTTAGGGTGATCTTTTACAAAGTTTATATAGCTAATGGGTTGGTCATCGGCGGTATATTCTTTATAGATCTGTGTTTCGTAAAGCTTGGTTGCTTCCGCTACATAGGGACTTTTTGGATACGCCTTAATGAAATCCATATAAGAAGTAGCACTACCATCCTTGGTCTTTTCTCTATAAAGCAAGCTTTCATACAGCTGTTCAGCTTCGGCCGTTTGACTAGCATTGGGGTACATCTCCATAAATTCCTTAAAACTCTGGTAGGTGAATTTCCCTTTAGCGGCATTATAAGCTAAAGCGTTCCGGCTTCTTACCGCCTGCATCAAGTAGGGAGAGCCTTTGTAAAAAGCCATATAATGCTCCCAATTCTGGATGGCATTCACACTGTCTACCTGTTCAAAAGCGTCTCTATATATCCTTTGCTGAAGATCGTTAATGGTATATTCTCTAATGTCTAGCGTTGCGTATTTTGCTAGGAGTTTTTCATCAATTGTGTGGTCTAATAAACGGACAGCGGTAGAGTTGAACTGAAAGGCCTTTTCTAAAGACGCATTTGGGTTATCCTTCCGATAAAAACTTAAAGCTTTCAAGTAATACAAGGCGAAATCATTAGTATCCTTCACAAAGCCCTTTTCTAACAGGAGGTTGGCTTCTTGATAGTTGCCAGCATATATTAACTGACTGGCCTTTTTTACCACACCTGCAGTGGCGGAAAGCATAGTAGAGGAAAGGATCATTACGATAAAAAATAGGCGCATTATTCGAACTCTTAAGTGCAAGTTAAGGGTGTTTTTTAGCTTATGTAGTGTTTAGAACTCAACATTCGTCTACAAGTGAGTTACATATGCTGAATTTTCTTAACTTTGTCACTCACCAAACAAAACGACTGAAATGAAAAGATTATTTACACTGGTTGCCTTGATCATGTTTTTGGGCACAAGTACATTTGCTCAAAAGGGATTCCATTTTGGACTTAAAGGGCAAGCATTTGGATCTATCTTTGTGAACCAGCAAGACTCTGACAACCCTAACTATGATTATGTACCACGTATTGGAGGTGCTTTCATGGCATTATTCCAATATAACTTTAAGCAGAATGTAGGTGTTATCACAGGTATTGGCTCGAGCTTTTTATCTACTGGTACAGATAATGGAACTGTGTTAGGCGACCGTTTTGTAACAAAGTTTCATAACAATTACCTTACTATTCCACTTCATATTACCGTAACTGGTTCTGGTGAGAATACTGTAGAAGGATATTTTTACTTTGGACTTGACTTCCATATTTTAACTGGTGTTGATATTTCGAACAACTTGAACGATGATCGTCTATCTGACAATGAAGACGCGCAAGATACTTACAAGGATAATTTTTCTACTGGAGTAGTTGGAGCTAGTATGGGTGGAGGAATGACCATCAATATTGCAAAGATCATCCAGATATTTGTTGGTATTACTGCTGGTGGAACGTTTACTGACATATACAATAATGACTTTACAGAAGATGCCTTAGGAGGAATGAAAGATAGAACCACTACTTGGAACGGTAGAGCTGGTGGAGAGTTTGGTGTGAAATACACTTTACGCAAGAAATGATCTTAATAAAAAGACTATAGAATAAGGGCTATCCATTGGGTGGCCCTTATTAGTTTCTTCCAAGCTTCTCCCAAACTAATTCAGGCTCAAAACCTCTAGATATTACTGACCGAGCTACTTTATGCTTAACACTATAAGCATTAGGCCCTTTAGTTAGCAGAAGCTTTTTCTCTAAAAGCTGGTCAAGTGTTTTTAGGTAATCTGCTTCTTCAATTTGTTTGAGCGCATTACCGATAAAGCTGAGCTTTATGTTACGAAACTCTAATTCGCGAACCAATTTATGCTTCCCCCACTGTTTCATGCGAAATTTCCCCCTTACAAAAGCCTCGGCAAAACGAATTTCATCTAGGAATCCATCTTGCTTTAAGGCCAGCACGTAGTCATCTCTATCATCCCCATATATCTCTAGTTTGAACAGTTTTTCATTCACTTCTTTTACGCATCGCTCTTGGTAGGCACAGTAACGGCGTAATTTTTCTAGAACATCTTCTCTGATCATGGGTTTATGTAGATTAGCCCGCTAAAACTAAATTCCCTGTGAAGAATAAACAAGCGCTATTCTTTTTATTTAGCGCCAATACCATTTCTGGTATTGCTCAGGGCATTAGTATGATCGCCATTCCTTGGTATTTCAGCGACCATTTTGGGCTGCCTACTCAGTTCAAATGGGTGTACTTTGCTACCACCTTCCTATCCATGTTCTGGAGTCCCTATTCGGGAACCTTAGTAGATAAGTATAATCGCAAGCACATCATGCTAGGTATTACTGCGGCTGGTGCAACCTTGCTTTTATCAATGGCAGCATTGGGTTACCATTTAGGCAGCGTGTTGCCTTGGATGGCAGCTACCATATTTGGGTCTACCTTTCTGATATATAATATTCACTATCCCAACCTTTACGCCTTTGCGCAAGAAATTACGGAGCGGAAAGATTATGGCAGGATAACATCGTACCTAGAAATTGTAGGGCAAAGTTCTTCAGCTATGGCAGGTATGCTGGCAGCTATTCTTTTAGAAGGAACAGAGAATGGGCTGTTATCGCTCTTCGGCTTTTCCTTTCAGGTGGGCTTCAATATCGAACCTTGGACGCTCAAAAAGATCTTGCTGGTAGATGGGTTAACTTACATTGTAGGTCTGGCATTAATAAGTCGCATCCGTTTCACACCCATAGCTATTAGAACGGCTGACCCTGAGAATGTCAAACAACGGATAATCAAGGGGTTCACCTTTTTACAGCGTAACCCATTGCTTATGGTGTTTGGTGTATCCTCTTTTATGCCTTTTGTTGGCATACTACTCACTAACTTCTATTTGATACCGGAATATGTGCACAAGCACTTAGAAGAAAGCGGGGATGTGTTTGGGGCTTACGAAGGGTACTTTGCACTAGGCAGCTTAATGGCGGGGCTTTTTATCCATCGAATATTTGATGGGGTATCAAAAGTTCGAGCAATAGCTTTTTTATCGGTAATGATCGGTGGGGCTTTCGTAACTCATTTTTTTAATAGTGACTTGGTCGTTTTTTATGCTGTAGCGGTGGTTATGGGCTTGTGTAACGCAGGCATTAGAATACTGCGCGTAACCTATTTCTTCAATCACATTTCGAACCAGATAATTGGCAGAACCAGTAGTGTGTTCTTCTCTATAAATGTGCTGTTCCGCTTACTATTTACCGCTTGCTTTGCAATGCCTTTTTTCGCTCAAGGGAATAACATTATTTACACCCAACTGATATTGGGCATATTCGTTTTCTGCTTTGCGGGGCTATTGTTGGTCTATCGCTCGCGGTTGGAGAATGTAGATATGTTTAACCACGAATAGATCTGTAACCCAAAGAGAATGCTAGCAAAAAACAGATGTATAGACTGAGCTATTGGGGGCATGTCTAAATAGGCCAATACCATGCCCGTTAATACTTCCAACACTACTATCATCCCGATAGCTGTCAACGCGCTAATACCTAAGTTACCCGACCAGTTTTTGTAGAATAGCCAAGCATTGGTTAACACTACCAGAATAGCAAAGCTGCGATGTATTTCAAATATGCTATTCACATTCGCTATCCACTCCCCTCTAGGTAGGTCCATATGGTGGGCTATGTGGTCTATCTGCTGGCGTACTTGTGTACCTAACAGGATCTGGATGAGCGATAAGGCCACCGCTATAAACAAAACCACTTTTAGGGAAGAAGGCACGGTTAGCTTCATCACACCATTTCTGGAATAAAGAATGATGTAGATGAGTAAGGCAACTATTAACAATGCCACAAGCATATGAAAGGTGATCATAACAGGCGCTAAAACAGTTTCAACCACTATAGACCCTAGCCATGCTTGAAAGCCAAGTAACACCAATGTAACGGTTGCTAATGCTAGATATGAAAAGAGCAGCCTTTTTCGGAATACCCCAACCAGACCAGTAAAGAAAAGTAGTAGAATTGGGATGCCCGACAATGCGCCGATCAATCGATTGACATATTCAGTCCAAGTATGATACACGTTGAATATAGTATAGTCGTGTTTGGTATAAGCCTCCCAATCTTGGGCTTGCCAACTAGCACCAGCTGGAATAGTCTCCTTAGCGGAATAAAGTACCTTATCGTGAAGTAACATCTGCCCAGTTTGATAGCTTATGCTTTCATCAAAAGTGATCTGGCTAACGTCAGTTGGCGGAATGATCAAACCAAAACACATCGGCCAATCAGGGCAACCCATACCCGAGCCCGTCATACGTACCACACTACCTGCTAGAATAACTAGGTAGATCAGGATAAGGCTTATCCATGCTAGACGATGAAATAAGTGCTTAATTCTATTCTCCATCTTCCTTTACAATTTCACCATTTTTGAACACCAGTTCCTTTTCTATCTTACCATCTTTATCATAAAAGGTCCATTTACCGTGTTTCCTGTTATTAAGCTTTAGGCCATTTGCGCGGAGCTTACCGTCTGAGTACGACTCTTTTGCAGGTATTGGGTAGTTACTGCCCATGCCGTATTTATCAATTGGTGGGCGGAAGTAGAATAAAAACATAAAGCCGATACCAATGACCACGGCCATTATTCGCATGTATTTAGCTAACTGTTCGTTCTTCATAGTGCAAAGGTACGCACAGAAATAACAACCAAATGGAGATACTGTTAGATAGATGGGTGTAAAATAAAGAACCCATCCTCTGGAAGCGAGGATGGGTTCAAGTTCAAGTGGTGTGGGGCGGGTTCGAACCGCCGACACATGGATTTTCAGTCCATTGCTCTACCAACTGAGCTACCGCACCATTAAACGGACGGCAAATCTACCTTACTTTTTTAAGTTGTGCAACTATTAGGCCACCTCAAATGACTTAGAGACCTAAAAGACCGTACTTGAAGATGCAGTATATAGCTCTTACTCCATCTTTCCAGTTTATCTTCTTTCCTTCAGCATAAGTTCTGCCATAGTAACTAATACCTACTTCGTATATCTTGATGTTGGCTATACGGGCCATTTTAGCAGTAACCTCTGGCTCAAAACCGAAGCGCTTTTCCTGTAGCATTAATCCCTTAACTATATCGGCACGGAAGAGCTTGTAGCAGGTTTCCATATCCGTTAAGTTGAGGTTGGTACTCATGTTAGACAAGAAAGTAAGGAACTGATTACCTATGGAGTGCCAGAAGAACAATATTCGGTGAGGTTTACCACCCATAAACCTCGAACCATAAACTACTTCTGCATCGGCAGTAATTATAGGTTGAAGTAGAATGTTGAATTCCTCAGGGTCATATTCTAAGTCAGCATCTTGCACAATGATGTAATCGCCAGTAGCCTCCTTTATACCAGTATGTAAAGCAGCACCTTTGCCCTTGTTCTGCCCATGTTCTACCAAGCGCATGTTTTCATCAGGGTATTGAGCTAAAAAGCGCTTAACTGCGCCTATAGTATCATCCTTTGATCCGTCATCTACAATTATTACTTCCTTTTCGAAATCGTGATCTAACTTAACATTCACCACTTTGGTGAGTATTAAGTGTATGGTAGCCTCTTCGTGGTAGGCTGGAATGATGATGGAAAGCACTTTACCCATAATGGCAGCAAAAATAGGGTTTATCTATAAGCTATAGTGGAAGCTTTATTTCGTAGGTCTTTTTCGACTTGTTGTAAAGATATGGTTTGCGCAACCAAGGGTTCAATATCTTAAGTGTCTTGTAGTTGGTGCCTTGTTCTATAGCGAAAGCGGGGAGGTTATTTATAGCTGAATCTACTTTAGCAATTCGGTACTCATAGGGATGATACATATCCTCTTGGCTTAACATAAAGCCATAGCGCTCAGGGTTGTTAAACAACTCTTTCATAGCAATAATACGGAACACATACCTGGCCGTTTCGTCATTTAAATAGAGATCGTAGTAAGAAGTTACTTTCTGATCTTCAATGATGCCCGACAAACGCGGTTTACCGATGTTATACGATGCTGCAGCTAAGGTCCAATTACCAAAACGCTCTTTAGCCTCTTTTAGGTAACCAGTTGCTGCTTTTGTAGCCAATTCCAAATGACGACGCTCATCTACTTCTGAATTTACCTCTAAACCATATTCTTGCCCAGTACCTTTCAAAAATTGCCAAACACCTTCAGCTCTGGCTGGAGAGGTTACGTTCAATAGCCCGCTTTCAGCCAAGGCTAAATATTTGAAGTCGTCAGGCACACCTTCTTCTGCTAGTATTTTTTCGATAACAGGAAAACTCCTGTTGGCTCGCTTAAACAGTTGAATAGAATTAGAATGCCAATAAGTATTCACTAGCATCTCCCTATCCATTCTCTCGCGTACGTCAGGAATATCAATAGGAACGGCTTCGCCAGCAAAGCTAAGATCTGCGGGCAGCTTGATCGGCTTTATCTTTTGCGCTACCGCGTTGGGGTCGTCCGTAGTTTCCGTAACCACTTTTTCGGTATCAGAACTTGAGCTTAATAGTAGTCCAATGGACATAACGCTTATCGTTAAAAAGGCAATGGTCAAGGTACGTTTCATGGGGTTATTTTTTTGGGCGCTTATAAACAGGTACAGTACTACACGGCTCTCCGAACATCAAGCTTTTAACTACAGGTATTAATTTGCGACTAACAGCAACAAATGCAGCGGCTGGGGTTGCCTTATCGCCACATCCTTTTATTACAACTAGGCCATCTTGATATTGCTTAACATCTAATTCTTCTATTGCTTGGAGTAGCAGCTTTTCTTCTACTTCATCTGAGGTACCGAAATAGGTACTATCAGCTATCCCTTGTAGCTTTCCTACTACGAGCATAAAAGCCCAGTTTGGAATTAGAGCATCAGCCGAACAGGTAATAGCAACTATCTTGTCTTGAAATGAGGAAGCATCTAAAGCCGCTAAGTCTTCCCTAAACTTCTTTTCCATTAGGATAGCCTCACGGAAAAGAAAGTCTTTTAGGTCGAAAACAGCTATCTTCTTAGTTGGGTAGAGTTCTCCTAAGTCTAGTGTGGCCAATGCGCTAGTGGCCACTCTGTTAATAAGCGTTGTGTCTTTTTCCTTCATGTTTTCAATACTGTAACGTATTAACACGAAGTTAATTAGAAAAGGTCGCTAAAAATGTGCTAGTAACTAACCGACTTATAGCGTTGGTCCTCTACATTAGCCGCTTCTTTTAAAGCAGCAGGTAAACTGAAGTCCACAGAACTACGTCTTGAGGCAGCTAATTGCCTTTGCTGTAAGCTTGCATCATTCAAGTCAGCTGGGCGAGAAGCTCCAGTAACCTTAATGTAAAGCACACCATTGTTTCCTTTTACTACTGCCTTAGCGTCTTTATTCATAGTAAGCGCTTTACCTATAACACCGTTTTCAAGACCAACACCTGGTATGAACGTGTTATTTAGAGATAGACTTGAAGCTTTACCTACTTCCTTACCATTTGAACCAGCTACATCTAATAAGCTACTACCATCAGAAATACCACTAGCTATCTGCTCGCCTTTCTTTTGTTTCTTAACAGCATTCTCTACTTCAGCGCGTACTTTATCCAAAGGAGCTGTTCCACCTGGTGTAACGTCTGTTAATACCGCAACAACATACTTGTTATCAATAGTAAAAATATCATCGGCAACTTGACCCTTTTCTGCTTCGAAAGCCCATGCTACTAAACCACGTGCACTTCCTAATCCAGGTACTAAGTCAGCAGATGACTTTAAGTCTTCAGCAGACTGAACAGTAAAGTCACTCTCCGCATTTGCAAAATCTTCTACCGAACGGTTATTAGAAGCAAATTTGTTGGCTTTAGAAAATACTTCTCTATCTGTTTCAGCTAGAGCAACTATTTGGCGAGAGAATGTTGCAGTTTTAACACCCTCCTCAGTAGCTGGTGCTGCAACTATTTGTACTACGTGGTAGCCTTGATCAGAGAAACCAACGAATACATCACCTTCATTCTTCCAATAGAAGGCATTAGCATCTAAGTTAGGTGCAAGTTCTCCTGGATTTTTCCAGCCTAGATCCCCCCCTCCAAATTTATTTTTTTCGTCTTCAGAATAATCTATTGAAAGCTTTGTAAAATCTACACCATCTTCAATTAACTGTTTAAGTGAATCTGCTAGTGCTCTTTTGGTATTTACCTCTTCTTGAGTTTGAGGTACTAAAAGGATGTGCTTCACCAAAACAGAGTCTGGCACCATTCGCTTACCTAAGAATTTGATAGCCTTGTAAGACCCTTTTTCCAATATCGGCCCTATTACAGTACCAACCTCCATCTCGTCAGAAAAAAGGCTATCTGCCATAGAAGTGATCATTTGGCTTTTCTTCTTGTAACGGTAGTCAAAACGATCATCCGACTTAGCGTTTACGAAAAGAGAGTCGCTTTTTGCATTTTTGAAACGGTCCAAGTCAGAACTTAAACGATCTAGAGCCGCAGAGGAATCTCTGGCCGTAGGTAACACTTCAAACGAAACGAATTTTACGCTTCTGCTTTCTTCACGCTTGTACTTTCCCTTGTTCTCATCAATGTAAGCCTTTAGTTCAGCATCAGTAACCGAAACAGAAGCATCGTCAACACCAGCGTATGGAAGGTAAACGTATTCCAAGTCTACTGTAGACTGAGATAAAGTGAATTGTTCTTTAGCGAATGCTGAAGGTACATATATAGCCTTCTTAGTCAAGTTCAAGTACTTGTCTTGCTTTCTCTTTTTAGCTAAAAAGCGCTTGAAAGAATCCCAACGCTCTTTGTCTTCTCCTTCCAACTGACCTTCACCTTGGATATAATTGATAACCGCAGCTTTATTGAACTGACCTGTATTAGGATCGGCGAATTGTTGAACAACAACATCATCTGGATATTGTCCTTGGAACATATCAGCAAGCTCTTGCTTACTTACTTTCAACCCTAGATCATCAGCTGCTTCGTTGAACAACTGATCATTCACTAAGTCTTGCCAAGCTTGGTTTTGTATCTGTTGCTGCGAAGATGCATCTGGCTTACGGCCTTGGTTCTGCAACTCGTAGTTACGAGTAAGTTCGTTCACTTTTTTCTGATAGGAAACATAGTCGACTTTTTCGCCGCCTATAGAACCGACAGAATTATCTGTGCTAGCGCCAAACATGCTACTACTGGAATCAGATACATCCATTAGTAAGAATGCTAGTATGGCCAATGCCACTACAAATATTAAAAGGGTACCGAATTTCTCTCGGATGGTAATAAAAACGCCCATTTATAAGCTTTTAAAAATGAATTGCAAAAGTATAGCTATTCGGCAGTATTGACAAATTTAAGAAGTAAGGCCTTCACCATCTTGTAATACCGTCAGTTTAACCATTTCTATTCGGGTGTCTGCGGTACTTAAAATGCTGAATTTAAAACCTGCTATTTCTATTTCATCGTCCATATCTGGAATGCTTTCATGATTTACTACAATGAAGCCTGATAAGGTCTCATAGTCTCCGTCGGGAAAACTAAGACCATATGTTTCTTCAAGGTGATCAACCTCTAATCTGCCTGAAAATATATACTCATGCTCTGATAATTGCTCTTCTACGAATTCCTGCGCATCATGTTCGTCTTGAATGTCACCAAAAATTTCTTCTAGTACATCTTCTAGGGTTACAATGCCTGCTGTTCCTCCAAATTCATCTACTACAACGGCGATACTTTTATGTGCTTTGATGAACTGATTCATCACGTCTTTGGCGGGCATAGTTTCTGGTATTACCTGCACAGGGAAGATGATATCACGTATAGCTGCAGGCTTTTTCAGAAGGTCAAAATGGTGGATATATCCTAGTATATTGTCTATGGTCTCTTCGTACACCAGTATTTTCGATAGTTTGGTTTCTATCATCACCTTGGTCAACTCCTCAATACCCACATTTACTTCTACAGCTACAATTTCCATTCGGGGCACCATACATTCTCGGGCCTTCACTTCCGTAAGGGCTAATGCGCGTTCAAAAATATCAGTATTCAATTCTTCTTCTTCCTCATCGTCGGAAATGAATTGTTTTATGAAGTGCTCTAGATCTGTTTTGGTAAAAACTTGCCGAGTTGGAGTGCCATCCATACCGAACATGCCTTTCAAAAGACCTTTAGTCAGTTGTGTAATAGGCCAAGCAATTACATATAGTAAGTAATAGATCAACTGGATAGGTGCAGCTAGAATATTAAGTAAGTCATTCGCCTTTAGGCGAAATAAGATCTTAGGTAGGAACTCACCAGCTATTAAAACTACTATTGTGGTAGCCAGTGTTTGGATAAGCAACATCCAGAAATCGCTCATTGGAGGAAGCATCTCTGTAAATAGCTTTGCGCTGAATAGTCCTAATATCACAAGGGCGATGTTATTCCCTATCAATAGGGTTGCCATCAACTGATCGTAGTGATGGGTCAAGCGAGTTAATATACGCCCGCTAAGTGTATTTTGCTGCTTTACCAATTCCATCTTTAGGCGATTGGCCGATACGAATGCTATCTCCACTCCAGAAAAGAAGGCGGAGAAAAAGAGCGCCAATAAGATGATGAGAATGCTTGTTACCATGTCAGTTTCTAAAATAGATCATTCTTCTTCGTCTTCAAACCCTGTACCTTCTACACTCACTACTCCTGTTACATCTTTAATGGTATACTCAGTGAAATCTTCATTTGCCACTAAGCCATTCCCATAAATGATCTCTTCGGCTGTTTGTATCTTAACGAATTTATCGGAGTAGATCTTTCGCTCATTCTTCTTCCAAACTAATTCTTCTGACGAAAGCTTATCACCAAGCGTGTTTACCACACGCACATCGTCTTGCACTAACAGTTCTTGGTCGTTATTGTAGATCTTTCCATAACCAGCCTTTAGCTTGCTGTCTATCTCGCCAGATGCATTAAAGAAGTAAACCCTAAGGCCTTCATTAAACTCTGTATAGGGGTCTTCTGGGTTATTTGACCGTAGTAGCACATCTGCAATAATTTTAGCCTTAAGGGTACCAGAATCACTATAAACTATTTCCACGCCTTCACCAACCTCGAATAAGTCTTCTGGCTCAACAGTTACCTGTTTTATTTCTTCCAGGTCATTAACACAGCTTTGCGCAAACAGTAAGCTTGCTGCTAAAAGAAGGAAAGTATATAGTCGTATATGCTCCATAAAAAAGGCCTGTTGCAAAACTAGTGCAACAGGCTTCTTATTGTTTGTCTATTTATTCATTACTCTGGGTCCGGACCGTAGCGTACGGTAGTCGTTACACCTATCCAGCATCCAACTGGATAACTATCGCCTTCTTTCAAGTTACGGAAGAAACAATCTCCCTGCGTTGGCATATACTTTTTAGTATCGGCTATTTTCTTGTTGGCTTTACTACTTGCAGATCCGTCAACGGCCTTTGCTTTTTCGTACATATCAACTGCTGCCCAGGTAACAATTTGGCTATCCCAGCCAGTACCTGAACCACATTTCTTACCACTTCCACGGTACAGATCACCTATCAATAGGTAAGGTTCGCCCCAGCCACCTTTTTTTGCGGCAGCTTGTTGTGCATATTTTCTTGCTGAAGGGTAGTCGCCTTTTGTACGGTACATTGCTGCAATGTCCATCAAGTATTCACCACGCTCGTTATCATCATCAGCAAACTCTAACACTTTTTGATATGCATCAATGGCCTTAGTGTAGTCTTTGTTCTTCTGGTAGTATCTGCCAATTACACGATAAATATCTTCGTTAGGGTCAATGGAAGCCAATTTCTCGGCTAGCTCAATAGTTAATGGCTCATCAAAGCATCGGAGTTGGCTAAGCTGAGCAAACCCTTTTCTCCAAAAATCTTGATCGTTCTGTTTGGTTTTATACTCTTCTTTTAGTCTTGGTATAACCACATCACAGCTTACAAAAGCTAGCATTCTGTTATCAATAAACTCCTTAACACTTTCGTACTTACCGGCACGCTTTTCTGTTACAACAACTCCTGAGGCGGTAGCCACAGCTTGGTCTCCAGAGCTCGATGCTTTATCGATAAGTTTACCCGCATAAAATACGGATACCTTTATGGGCGAGGCATTACCACTAGCTTTAGCAGAAATATAAACACCCTCATCCTTTTTTCCGACAAGAGAAATAGTCCATTCTTTACCCTCAACGATTTTTTGCTCTTTTTTCCCTTTACTATTCATGTAAGTGACTACAAAACCATCTGTGCTTGAGGTGGCTTTGTACTCCACTTTTGCGCCCGCCTCGTACCTTACACCTTCCATATTGGCAGTCATAACGTCAGATACTCTGAAGTACTCCTCCAATAATTCTTCCTCTGTTATCATTTCCTTTTTTACCGCCTTCTCAATGGTGATAATGTAGGATTGGATAACAAAATAGTCGGTGAACTTCCCGCCTTTTTCTACAGACTGCTTAAGCATCTTTAAGTTGTCCTTTATTTCTTTTGGCTGGTACTTGTAAAGGTCGTATCCCAATCGTCCAGCTATAGCGCCATCATCATCACCAAAACAATCTATACGCTTGTTATAGATCTCGCGGAGCGTGTCCAAAGTAGTCTTGTACAAAGGGGTGTCACCCTTTTCCGCCTTTTTAAGAGCGTCTAACTTATCTTGGAACATAGATACCCCACGGGTGTGAGTAGTTTCTCTAAACCCTGGTGCATTGTTATACACGTATAACCAGTGCTTATAAGAGTCTTTTATATTGTCTTGCTTGTAGAATTCGTTGAATAACGAATACTCTTGCATTGTTTTTCTTTCGTCAGGACCTGTTTTTGAACAGGGTTCAACTTGCGTGTCTTGTGCAATTACAGGAAGCGATATCATAGAAAGAACTACCGCTATTATCGTGTTGGTTAAGTAGGTAGAAGTTCTCATGTTAATTATATTTTCGTTTAACGAACCAGTTTCCATAAAGATCAAGGCCTAAATTAACCTTGAAAAATGTTTCTTGGTAAAGATCGCTAGCAGTTGTTCCGGTCTGTCCTACCTGTAAACTCAGGTTTATTTTGGTTACCGGTATTTTATACTGTCGATCAATAACCATGAAGGATAGGCCAAAACTCGTGCCAAACTCTCTTATCCTATTCCCAAACACCTCTAAATGTCCATTATCGTAGTATCCCCCAAAGCGATATGTCGTTCGTTTGAAGAACCCAGCAAATGGACTTGTATTTGGTGTGAATTCTACCCCAACACTAGCTCTTAGGCTATTGTTCAACGTAGTAGAGTTACCTAGCGGTTGGTCTGTATTTGCCCAAGTGGTATAAGCAACGTCGAACCCAACCAACCAGTGTTGGTCTTTCAAGTAGTTTTCTTTAGTAAGCGTTACACCCCCACCATAAGTACTTGGAAAGCGCACTTGTAAACCCTCTTGAGCAGTATTGCTAAAGGTATCCACATTACTAACTGAACCATTTATTAGTCGGAATCTATCTGTTACCGTAGTTATACTAGCCTTTATGTTGAATGGTAAATGTGCATATGCCCCAGCAATAAGGTACAAGTCACGCTTTCTTGCTCCGTTTTTATCTATTGTGGAATTACCTATGTCTCTGCGAAACTGAACACCTATGTCATATGCAGCATCACTTACTCTGAAAAAACTTCGTGTACGTGTGTTAAATGAACTGATGTCCTCTGAGAAATTAACTACCTCTCCTTGCGATATCTCACCAAATATGTAGTTGAAGTTTGCACCAAAGCGAAGAGAATTATTCTTGTTAGAAAATACCTCACCACCTAGCCCAAGGTACACTCGGTATAAGCGCCCACTGCGGTCATATAGCTTACTAAAGCTAGTACTGTCATCTAAAGTTAGCGACACATCTTGTCGGTAGTTACTTTGAAAATATGGCAATAGGCCAATGCTTAATCCTAGTTTAGGGGTTTCCTTTATCAGTTCAAGGTCATCGTTATAGACCTTGGTTTTGTATATAGGGAACTGAATAGCCATATAATCTAAGGATGCATCTCCAGCACTTAGCTCGGTATTGTTACTTACTAAGCGTCTGTTTCCAACAGCCAACCCTGTACTTAGTATGGTATAAGAAGCTTTAGCGTATGATGCAGGATTAACCATGTTTATATGAAACACATCTTGGTAACCACCAGCTATTCCGCCTAAAGCAGCATTGTTAGCGAACACTCCTGTTTGGGCATCTCCAAAACCAAAGCGTGAATAATAGGAAAGGTCTTGCGAGTAGGAGGCCAAAGAACCTAGTATAAGAAGGATTAGTAAAATTAGCCTAGGCATTGGGCTGTGCATTATATTCTATGATCTTATTTAGTCCGACCAACACTAAATTTGGGACGGCAAAGATGGAGTTTTTCATATAGCTTTCAAAGAATTTAGCGTCTCCGCCCGTGATAACGACTTTAAGCTCAGGATATTTTTCAGCGTAAGCATTTATCATGCCGTCCAGTTCAGCAGCTAGGCCCATTATAACTCCACTCAGTATTGATGTATTTGTACTATTCCCTATTAGGTAGTCTATTTTTTGTTTCTCTAATAAGGGAAGTCGCTCCGTGTAATTATTCAATGCTTTCAACCTAATGGTTAAGCCAGGGGAAATATTACCCCCTAAGTATTCGCCATTTTTCGTTGTAAGATCATAAGTAACGCAGGTTCCAGCGTCTATTACTAATACATTATCATTAGGGTAGAGTGCATGTGCCCCTACTGCACCAGCTATGCGGTCTTTACCCAAAGTTTTAGGAGTAGCATATTTGTTAACTACTGGCGTTGGAGTGTTATGACTAAGCTTTAGGAAGTAATAACTCTCATCTAATAGACGCTCAAAGTTGTAATACGATTTCGAAACGGAGGAGAATATGGCCCGTTTGATAGGGTACTCACTTATTATTTCTCGCAGTCGTTCGATAGACATCAACTCGTGTGCCTCGCTGTATACCAGTTCATCCCCATCAAAAATGGCCAGTTTAGTATACGTGTTCCCTACATCTAAAGCTAAATTCATTCCTGCTTTGCTTTATCGGCCATAGTTTGGATCACATCACTTTGGTAAATGAATACACCTTTGGGGTCGTTTTTAGCTACGTCTGCCATTGCATAGGCTACATCTTTGGCATCTATGGCCTTATACTTCTCAAGTGGCCCGAACATTAAGGGATTCACCACTTCCATTACCTTCTGCCCAATACCTTCACCAAATCGCGTTTCGCTTCTATCGCCTAACAGTAGTGATGGTTGAAAAATGTGAGTGCCGTGAAATTCTAGTTCTTTGATCGCTTCCTCTAATTCTCCTTTTACCCGACTATATAGGACAAAAGCTTTTGAGTCCGCTCCCATAGAAGTAATAAGTAGGTAGTTCTTCACCTCTTTTTCTATAGCCAGTTTTGCAGCCTCTAGGGGATAATCGTAGTCTACCTTTCTAAATTTCTTTGGGCTACCAGCTTTTTTTATGGTAGTGCCTAGGCAACAGAACACATCATCACCCTCGAAAAGGTCGTCGTAAGCTGATAGAGCATCAAAATTCACCAACTGCTCTTCTAGCTTAGGATGCATCATGTTGGTCTTTCTGCGAACAAGTATACGCACCTTCCCATAGCTCTCATCTTGTAAAAGCAGATTCACCAAATTGCCTCCAATAAGGCCACTTGACCCTAATACAATTGCTACTCGTTTGTTGGCTAGGTTGCTCATCGTTTCCTTTTCAGCGCCGCTTTATATTATTTTTGACGCCGTGCAAAGATAAGCATCCCTATGGAGTTAGATAAAGCAGCAATTTTAGCCGTTTGTGGCCTAGTAGCGGGATTTATTAATACCGTTGCTGGGGGTGGGTCGTTACTTACCCTTCCCGTTTTCCTTTTTCTTGGTTTTGAAGGTAATGTGGCCAATGCTACTAACCGTGTTGCCATCTTTTCACAAAACTTGGCAGCTATAAGCGGTTTTAAACAAAAGGGCTATTTCAATTGGCAATTTGGATTGGTACTAGGCATTGCTGCGCTATTTGGAGCCATCATCGGCTCAAAAATAGCCGTGGACATTAAGGGAGAGTTATTTGATAGGATACTCGCCATTGTTATGCTGTTAGTTGGCGCTACCATTGTTTTCAATCCATTAAAAAATCTAGAGAAACTGACGGAGCGCACCGAAGGTAAGTACCGAATTATCAGTATCGTTATCTTCTTTTTTATTGGTATTTACGGTGGCTTTATTCAAGCAGGAACGGGTTTTTTGATAATAGCATGCCTTACAATCGTGAATCGCATGAACTTGGTAAAGAGTAACAGCATCAAAGTAATGGTGGCCTTTATCTATACTATTTCTGCCTTAGGTATTTTTGTTATGGAAGGCCTAGTAGATTGGAAATACGGTATTAGCCTTGCCATTGGTCAATCCATTGGTGGTTGGGCTGGCAGCCATTTCAGCGTTGCAGGCGGCGATGTATGGATACGCCGACTACTGTTAGCTATGATAGTGGTAATGGCTCTTAAGCTGTTAGGTGCATTTGATGCCATATTGCCAGGTGCTTAGTTGCATCAAATGCATTCCCACTTAAACAAGATCGCCTATTTTAGCCCCGATGTCTATAAATAATACTATTGAGTGGGTTGCTATAATGAACCCTGTTTCTGGAGGCGCAAAGGGTGCAGCAGAATGTAAACTTGTACTTACGGAACTAGATAAAGCAGGTATAAAGTATGCCGCACACAGTACCAAACACCAAAAAAACGGTATAGAGCTAGCTAAAGCAGCGATCGAGGGCGGCGCACGACACATTATTGGGATAGGTGGTGATGGTACTGTTAACGAAATGGTGAATGGCATCCTCTCGCAAACAACTGTGCCCTCTAGTGAAGTTACCCTAGCAATAATACCAATTGGTACGGGTAACGATACTGTTAAAACGCTTAAGATACCTACCGATAAAAGGGCAGCTGTATCATTAATATCCAAAGGCAACACCCGCTTAATAGATGCAGGTGAAGTTCTATCTACCTACCCTGAAGGGGTTCAGAACAGATTCTTTGTAAACATTGCTGGCTTGGGCTTTGATGCCTCTGTGGTTGAGGTCGCTAATCAAGGAAAAGCGTCTTCAGGAAAGTGGACTTACCTAAAAGCACTACTCACTTCACTTAGTGGCTATGAGCCTACTCAAGTTACGGTTACGTTTGATGATAATAACACCATTACAGACTCTATGTACAGCATCAACATAGCCAATTGTAAATATTCTGGTGGTGGTATGTTATTCGGTCCTAAGGCAGACCCGAGCGACGGATTGCTAGACACAGCCCTATTCCGAAACTTTACCAAATGGGGGCTCATTTTTAATATAGGTAAACTCTATTCAGGCACCATTGATAAGCTAGAAAAAGTAAATATTATCAAGGCAAAGAAGATAGTGATCGACTCTGACACACCTATTTATGTTGAAGTAGAGGGGGAACTGTTAGGGCAAACCCCAGTTGTAGTAAGGGTAGTTCCTGCATCGCTAAAGGTTATCGTTCCTTAAAACTTACACAAGTGGCCATACTGCTTTAACCAGGCTTCTTTTTCCTTGTAGTTTGGCATTACACCTTTTACAATATTCCAGAATTTAGCAGAGTGGTTTCGCTCTATTAAATGTGCTAGTTCGTGTACTATTACATAGTCCATTACCGACTGTGGTGCTAATAAAAGCCTTGTGCTCAAATTGATATTCCCTTTACTGGAACAGCTTCCCCAAACACTATGCGTGTACTTTAGCTTCAGCTCTTGAACAGGTTTTTGAAAGTATCGGTCATTAATGGCCATCATCCTGTCAAAAACATTGTTGTGGGTATGCTTAGCAGCAGCTCTACTTAAAGCACTTGGTAGTTCCTTAGCTAACTGTTCAGTAGCAAAGTCATTAGGAATGTTGGCAACGACCTTATCACCCTTTATGGCTGCACGTACTGTTTTTACGTTCTTTCTATGAAGCTGTAATGTGAATTGTTCACCTTGTATGGTGTACTCATCTCCTGTAGTATATTCCTTAACCTGATATTGAGTAGCTAACTGTGGTTTGCTAGCAATGGCAGATACTGCCCATCGTTTGAACGCTGCAATTTGCTGCTGTTGTTGGCTTTCCGAAACGAGGTCGGATACACGAATGTTCAATCCTTTTTTACCGAAAGAGACTCGGCTATTAGTTCGCCGCTCGTAGTGTATAGTTATTGGTATGAAATAACTATCACCTCTGAGCAATTGCTGCTCTTTCCGAGTTGCTGTTTTCCTTTGTTTTCTCCCAAATATCATAGTTTACCAGATCTTTCTTAATGGAACTCCATACCCATAGTAATACAGCAGCATCATCTATAAAACCAATGATAGGAATAAAGTCTGGAATGAAGTCGATAAAGAAAACAAGATATAGTGCACCAAATCCCATTTTCGCAAAAGTTTTCCACGGAATTGCGCGGTAACCTCCTGTAAAATAGGCCTTCATCATTCGAAGGAATTGAGGGAAGTCTTTTCTGAAAGTCCACAAAGTAGACACTAGCGGAACGTTTGTGGTAAGTCGTTTGAAAGAAGAAAGTATGTTCATGGCCTTAAGTTTAGTTCTGTAACGGACTATGTTCCGTTGAGGTATTACTCAAACATAATTTAACAAAAACAGTGCCAGTAAAATAAAAGAAGCCGCTCTCCGGGGAGGAGGCGGCTTCACCCATAACTAAACCAAAAAACTTCTTACTTAAGGTCTATCTTAACCTTATCTATATCTTGTTGTATCACGTTACGCTCTGCAGCATTTTTAAAACGGATAAGTTGTGTATTTCTGAACCCTAGTGAGTTGTATACATACATCTCTTCTTGATCTTGCGTGATAGTTACTCCGCTCAAGAATCCATCGCTGTTAGCTTTAGCTATCTCTATAGGAGAAGAGAAATCATCTGACTTAGAAGTACGAGTTGAATAGTAGATGTTATTACCTGACAGCACGAACATTTCCAATTCGTTGTTAGATAACCAAGCACTCATGTTGTTCTCAACTTTAGGTATGTTGATGTCAACTTTAGTTGGCTCACTAAAACGTTTGTTCTTGCCAGTACGTGTACTAGCGTATATCTTAATGTCTTTTCCTTCTTGGCGAGAATAATAGATACTCAAACCGTCAGCAGATATCCAAGGGTAGAATTCCGCTAGATCAGGGTTGTTGATCTCATCTAAAGGACGAACATTTTTGTATGCTCCATCTCTTCCAGCAGATTCTGCTATATATAGGTCACTTCCTTTCTGGAATCCTTTTGGACTGTGAACGAACACGATGGTTTTTTCATCCGCTGTTAAAGTCGGCATTAACACATCGGTGATGTCGCTTTCGATCAATCCTTCTAAGCGTTCAGGCTCAGAAAATTCGCCATTGGCTTCGCGCTCCATACGATATAGAAGCATTTTACCTCTACTTGTTTGTGAAGTGTAATACATGGCATCGCCATCTTTCGACAATTGTCCTATTAAGGGCATTGCTTGAACACCAGTTTCGATCTCGCCTTGATAGCGGAAATCAAACTCGGGGGCTCCTAAAGAATTGCCCTCCAGTTCCATCGGTGTTGTAGACATGTTGCTCATGAACAAAGCCATGGCGCTTAGTAGGATGGCTGAAAAACTTGTGAATTTGAACATTTCCTGATTTTTACGTCGTGATAAGGTATTTATCACCCTCTTTTACGCAAGCATCAGGAAGAGGTTACACTAGAACAGAAAAAAATTATCAATAACGTGCTTCGTAGGGATAACGCTGGTAGTACAAGTCTTTTATCTCTTCAATTATCCGGCTACGGAAAGCATCCACCCCTTCTTTCTGCAAGGCCGACATGAATACAGCATTCCCATCCGTCTTTTTTAGCCAAGATGTTTTTAACTGATTAAGGAGCTCAGTTCTTACCTCTTCTTCTAATAATTCATCAAAAGCTCGCTTCTCGTAAAGGTCAAGCTTGTTGAATATCATTAGGGTGGGCTTATTATCAGCACCAAGGTCAGCTAAGGTCTCGTTCACCACATTAATATGGTCTTCGTGCTGAGGGTGCCCAAGGTCAACTACATGTAATAGGATATCCGACTCACGAACCTCATCCAAGGTACTTTTAAAGCTCTCTACCAAGTGATGAGGTAATTTCCGGATGAACCCTACTGTATCTGACAGGAGGAAAGGTATTTGATCGATAACCACTTTTCTAACTGTAGTATCAAGTGTAGCAAACAACTTGTTCTCCGCAAACACCTCCGACTTACTAAGTAGGTTCATAATAGTACTCTTACCCACATTGGTATATCCTACCAAGGCTACACGTATCATCTGGCCCCGTGATTTGCGCTGCGTTTGGTTCTGCTTATCTATCTTTTCAAGATCCTTTTTAAGATTCGATATCTTATCATTAATCACCCGCTTATCGGTCTCTATCTCTTTTTCACCAGCACCGCGCATACCAATACCACCCTTCTGACGATCAAGGTGAGTCCACATACCACGAATTCGAGGTAATAAGTATTGCATTTGCGCTAACTCCACCTGCGTCTTCGCCTGAACAGTTTTAGCACGGTCGGCAAAAATATCCAGTATCAGCATCGATCTATCTACTACTTTCACCTTCAACTCCTTCTCCAAGTTCCGCTGCTGTGATGGACTTATCTCGTCATCAAATATCACCAAGTCAATATCCTTAGCCTTAACGTAAGAGGTTATTTCTTCCAACTTACCCTTCCGTACATAAAATCGAGTATCAGGATGATCCACCTTCTGATAAAACTGCTTTACCGTCTTTGCACCTGCCGTTTCAGCCAAAAAGGCTAACTCGTCCAAGTACTCCATTAACAACTCCTCCGGTTGCTCTTGGGTTATCAATCCTACTAAGACTGCCTTTTCAGGTCCATGCTCTTCACTAACAATATGTAAATTCTTGTTTTTACTCATACAATAGCAAAGATACAAGATCGCAAAGGGACCTAGTAGCTATGCTTTATCTGGTGCGCAATGCTATCTAGAGAGAACTCCCGCAAAATGGTGAGTGCAAATAATGGGTCGTGACTCAATATCTCGATAATAATGGTCTCTTTACGGCTATGAGATAGCACGGTATCCATAAAGCCCTTTATCTTTTCCTCCATCTTCGCATCTTGAGCGGTACCCAATAGCATGGTGTGGAGTTTCAACAAAGCATCCATATAATGATGAAGGAACTTCTCGTGGCCAACCTTCTTACAGGTATCGTTCAAATAAAGCACCAACTTCTCTTTGTAAGAGATCAAGTAGTTAATGTACTCCACATCAATATCCTGTGCAGTTGCCTTATCCTCTAAACCACCTTGCTCGTTTTTGAACTCTACGAATTCCACCAACTTGCGGAATATCTCATCGGTTAAGTTGTCCTCTTTTAGGGAGAAAACTCCATTATTGATGTCTTTCCCATCTAAGAACTTGGTTACGGTATCTAATAGCTTCTGGTGAGTAACCTCTTGGTTCTTCTTATCCGTATGCCAGTTCTCCAGTTGCTTAATAAGGTCCGTGAAACTGGTAATGTTATGTTCGCTATGCTCGCTTTTTTTATTGAACTCAATAGACTTATAATAATCTATTATCGTTCCCAAAATGCGAGCAGGCAAAAAGCGTAGACTGTATTCTTCTGGTTTAAAAACCGTATTGAAATAGATAGATAAACCCTTTTCATTGCAATGGTCTACCATTTCAGGAAGCTCTTGCCAATTCAATGTTAGCGGGCAAACCGCAAAGCTCATCCATGTATTACGGCGCTTGGTATATTCCAAGAAGTAGTCAATATTCTCCTGAACGCGCTCAAATTTGGCATTCTTACGAATACGCTCGTAGGTATCTTTCTTTATAGAATCAATAGATAGGATAATTCCACAGCGCATCTTCTCCAATAAGGCTTTTGCCCTATTATTCAGTATAGTGGCATTGGTGGTGATGTGTACCAATATTTCAGGATTAATATCACGTATCCGCTCCCAAATATCGTAGTAGATGTCAATCAAAAAAGGCTCTCCGCCCAAAAATTTTGCATCGGTCATGTGCGGGATGAATTCCTCCAGTTGCCTTACGAATTCAGCATCGTAGGGGTTCTCAATAGGCGGTAAACCCTCTCTATTCTTGCGGATAGAAGAGCTGAAATAACCATTGCACATCACACATTCCAAATTACAGGTGTTCGATAACTCAAACTCTAGCAGCTTAGGATATTGCACCTCCCGCTCTTCCTCTTTAGCACCTAATAATTTCTGAAAGAAATTAGGCGATCTGTTACCACTCTCCTCTGCAAATTGATCGAAGTGACGAGCATGCGCTCCATAGAAGTTTTTGCTTTCTAATTGCTTGTGGCATACCTCGCAGCCTCCTCCAAGGTTGTTATCAGCGATGTACTCGCGCAATTCATCGGCTTTCGCTCCCCACCAAATTTCCTTTAGGGTTTTGTTAGGGTACTGCCCTAATACATGTGTGCGATTGTAGCAGCAGGCTGTTGCATTACCATTCTGCTCAAAATTCATGCTCACAGTAGGGGCATGGCAAATAAGGCCTTTGTCCCTAGTTACGCGGGTTTTATCGAACTGTTTTTTTATTCCGGAGGGAACGTGCATAGCGTGAATCTTCTACCGCTAATTTACCACTTATTCAGATGCCTTGCTTGCTACTAGCAGTTGACGTTCAGTGCTAAAGTCTAGTCCTAATTCTTGTTCGGCTTTGTCCAAAGCCTTTAGCTGGGTATTTATGAATTCTTGATGTTGTGCCGTTTTAGGATGCAGAGCCCTATGATTTGCAGCCTGAACTAACTTATGTACGCGTTCAGCCTGCCCTTTGGTTTTTCCATCAAAAAAAGTCTCTTGAAACTTGTTCCAAATGTAGTCCACAGCTTTTGCTGAGGGGTGGAGTAGGTCGTCAGCATAGAAGCGATAGTCTCGCAGGTCGTCCATCAATATTTCATATGCAGGAAAATAAAAGGCATTGGCATATTGGGCACTTAGCTTTTCACAGGCCAATATTAGCCTAGCTTTGCTACTTTGATTGTTAACTGCTCCATCTTTCCAATGCCTAACAGGGCTAACCGTAAATACTACTTTTAAGTCTGGTTTATTTGTAAATAAAGGAGTTAGAGCATTATCTATAGCCCCAATGATCTCTTCCACTTCCAACAATTCCCGTTCAAAATAATCCACCGGAAATTTATGGCAGTTAGCAACTACCTCGCCTGTTGCCTTAAGCCGATAATAATAAGCCGTTCCAAAAGTGATGAGCAAACAAGTAGTTTCTTTCAAATGTGCTGCTGAAAGTTTTATTCCCTTTTCTATCTGCTCCGTTGCTTTCTTTTTATCAGGATCGGAAAAATCACCATGATGATGCCAGCTATGCCATAGGTCGTTAGCTTGTGTAAGCTTTACAGCATATTCGTCGTTTTTAAGAATTTCTAAGCCTTTAGCTATGGATAAGGGATTATATAGAATACCAAAGGGATTATCGTCAATATCAAACTTCAGCGACTTTAACCTCCCACCAATATTCTGCGCAAAGCAAGAACCCAAACTCATCAACTTATCGTCATAGCTTAACTTAGAGGCTGACTGCTCAGGCGATATTTCTGTTCTAAATTTCATTCGTTCATTATTGCTGTAACCTCTACTTCCACCAATAGATCTGGGTCTATTAATCTACTCACTTCCACCATCGTGGCAACGGGGTCTATTCCTTCAAATGCTTCTTTATGGGCTTTTCCAACAGCTTCCCACTGTGAAATATCAGTAACGTACATTCTGGTTCGCACCACATCTTTTATAGTAGCCCCTACTTCTTCCAAAGCCTTTTCTATTATCTCAAATATCGCCTTTGTCTGCCCATAGGCGTCTCCTTTAGCAATTACGTCTCCATCCTTATCTACGGCAGTTGTTCCTGCTACTTCAACAGTATTTCCTACTCTAACCGCTCGGCTGTAGGCCACCTTTTTTTCCCAAGGCGAACCCGAATAATAATGTTGTTTGTTTTTCATATTTCTTGAGTTTCAAAATTCGGTCTAATTTTGCGGCTACCCAAAAAACAATAGCTATGCATACAGCGGAGATAACAGGCATAGGACATTACGTGCCCGAAAGAGTAGTTCCAAACAGTGAACTAATGAACCACATGGACACCACCAATGAGTGGATAGTGGAGCGAACAGGAATTGAACAGCGTCGCTTTTTTAAAGCAGGAGAAGATACGGTAAGTAATATGGGAGCCAAAGCCGCAAAAAAGGCACTAGCTATGGCCGGCAAAGAAGCAGAGGATGTGGACATGATAGTGTTTGCTACCCTAACTCCTGATTATTATTTCCCAGGATCGGGAGTATTATTGCAGCACCAACTAGGCTTGAAAGGCCGCCCAGCTATTGATGTACGCCAGCAATGTTCAGGTTTTGTCTATGGACTTTCCATTGCTGACCAGTACATAAAAACAGGGATGAGCAAATGCGTTTTAGTAGTAGGTTCTGAAATACAATCGAACGTAATGGAGCTTAGCGACCGTGGCAGAAACATGGCGGTAATTTTTGGTGATGGAGCTGGTGCAGTTATAGTGGAGCGTGCTGCTGAAGATTCAACCAGTCAGATATATTCCACCCACCTTCATTCTGATGGAGAATATGCGGAAGAATTAATGGTAAAAAGCCCAAGCAGTAGCTTAGAAAAACGCTTTACCCCTGAAATGATAGAAAGCGGCGAGATGCTTCCTTACATGAATGGTCCATTGGTATTTAAACACGCAGTGGTCAAATTCCCCGAAGTAATTCAAGAGGCTTTAGACCATAACGGTATGAACAAAGAAGACATTGACCTCCTCGTACCACATCAAGCCAATCTGCGTATCGCCCAATTCGTACAAAAGCGATTGGGTTTACCAGATGAAAAAGTATTTAACAACATACAGAAGTACGGAAACACCACTGCGGCGTCTATTCCTATAGCTATGAGCGAGGCGGTAGAACAGGGTAAATTGAAAAAAGGCGACCTGTTATGCGTAGCAGCATTCGGTAGTGGTTTCACCTGGGCATCTGCATTAATTCGCTGGTAATGGAAAAAGAATTTATTTATCACATCTGCAAAGCAGAAGACTGGTATCAACGCCCCGATGATATGTACGAAGCAGCATCGCTGAAAACGGAAGGGTTTATTCACTGTTCCACAAAAGAGCAATTGGCAGAAACCCTAAAACGCCACTATGCAGGTGTTGAGGGTTTGGTTTTATTGAAACTGGACACTGCTAGATTGGGCGATAGGCTAAAGTGGGAATTAGCCCCTACAGTAGGCGAAGAATTCCCACATATCTACGGCCAAATTGCACCTCCTGATGTTGTGGATATTGATAAGTTGGGCTAGTGCAAACAAAAAAAAGACCCCGCATAGCGAGGTCTTGCACTCATCTATAGGACGATAGCTATTAGATACTATCGATAAAGCTTTTGATACTGTCTTTAGTCTCTCCTGTCTTCTCTTGTAGGCGACCTAGCAATTCATCTTCTTTTCCTTCTGCATATTGCATGTCATCATCGGTAAGGTCAGCATATTTCTGCTTCAATTTACCTTTTACTTGATTCCAATTTCCTTTTGTTTTGTCTGAAAACGCACTCATTATATATTGTGTTTTTAGGTTAAAATTATAGCGTGAATAACATCATCACACTTGACCATGTAGTCGCAACAACTGTACCTACATTAGGGGAAACCTACTGTAATCATTGTCAATAAAGGTTTTCATCATGTTTCAGGTAGATTCTGCCAAATCCCAGATTGGGAAGAACATTGCAAAAAGTGT
>CAYGTK010000001.1:0-10059 GCA_964352775.1 uncultured Chitinophagaceae bacterium | reverse complement strand
CTCCGAAAAGCACATTATCTTCACACTTGCATGACTAAGGGGCAACAGATAACAGAAGATTGGTTTAAAAAGAGAGGCTGGAAAGCATTCCTATACCAAAAGGATGCTTGGAAAGCCTACAACAATGGAAAACATGGTGTGGTAAATGCTCCAACAGGCAGCGGAAAAACCTACAGTATGTTCATGGCCTTGGTTCAAGAATACATTGATCAGCATCCCAACGATTGGCAAGAACCAAGAAAAAATGGACTACTGGCTATTTGGATTACTCCGATCCGGGCATTAGCTAAAGAGATACAAGGTTCAGCCCAGCGAGTAATAGACGACCTAGGCTTACCGTGGCGAGTAGGCATCCGCACAGGGGATACGCCAACCAACGAACGTCAAAAGCAAAAGAAAGACCCACCAGAATTTCTAATAACCACACCTGAGAGCATTCATTTAATGCTTGCCCAAAAGGACTACCCAAAGTTTTTCAAAAATCTAAACGCCGTGATAGCCGACGAATGGCACGAATTGGTGGGTAGTAAGCGCGGTGTGCAGGTGGAACTAGCATTATCTCGTTTCAAAACCATCTGTCCAAAACTTAGGGTGTGGGGCATTTCGGCCACCATTGGTAATATGGAAGAAGCCATTGCAGCATTACTGGGCGATATTGCGGAAAAAGGAAATTATCTGGTAGTTAAGGGCGATTTTGAGAAAGAAATAGAGGTCATTTCCATCCTTCCAGATGAAATAGAAAAATTCCCATGGGCGGGTCACTTGGGCATTAAGCTATTAGAAAAAGTCTTGCCCATAATTCATGAAAGCCGCTCTACCCTCATTTTCCTCAATACGAGGGCTATGGCAGAGATATGGTATCAAAACCTCCTAATTATTGACCCCGACCTAGCAGGGCTAATAGCCATGCACCACGGCTCTATAAGTAAAAGCCTTCGCTATTGGGTAGAAGATGCTTTATACGATGGAAAACTCAAAGCGGTAGTTTGTACCTCAAGCCTAGATCTTGGAGTTGATTTCCGCCCAGTGGAAACCATTATACAAATAGGCAGCCCCAAAGGCGTAGCCCGATTTATGCAGCGCGCAGGACGAAGCGGTCACCAGCCTGGCGCAAAGAGTAAGATTTACTTTCTACCCACACATGCTCTGGAATTGGTAGAAGCTGCTGCCCTTCGGGAAGCAACAAAAATTGGTCATGTAGAAGAACGCCCCCCCTTTCTCCGGTCCTTCGATGTACTTATTCAGTACTTGGTTACACTAGCTGTTTCCGATGGTTTTGATCCTAATGACATCCTTCCAGAAATAAAAAGCACCCTAGCCTACGAAAGTATTAGTGAAGAAGAATGGCAGCAAGTACTCACCTTCATCCGATCGGGTAGTAAATCGCTACAAGCTTACGAAGACTATAAAAAGGTAGATGTGCTAAATGGACTTTACAAAGTAACCAGCCGCCGAATTGCTATGCGGCACCGCATGTCTATAGGCACCATAGTGAGCATCCCCATGATGGCAGTCCGTTTCATGAAGGGGACTAAATTGGGCCATGTAGAAGAATACTTTGTCAGCCGATTAAAACCGGGCGATCTTTTTTGGTTCGGTGGTCATAGTTTGGAATTCAGAAGGATAAAGGGATTAGATGTATTGGTGAAGAAGTCAAAAAGGAAGACTAGAAACACACCCTCTTATATGGGTGGCAGGATGTCGCTTTCTTCCAAAATGTCGTCCATGCTTCGTCAGAAAATTAATGAGGCAGAGTCAGGCAACTCCAAGGATATAGAGCTAATTACTTTGAAACCACTATTGGATGAACAAACCAGAAGATCGAGAATACCTAGAAACGATGAATTCCTGATCGAAGTATTTGAAAGCAAAGAAGGGCATCATGTTATTATGTATCCATTTGAAGGCAGGAATGTGCACGAAGGAATGGCCTCGGTAATTGCTTATCGTATGTCGCTATTACAACCTATCTCCATCAACATTGCCTATAATGATTATGGCTTTGAGCTACTAAGCGACCAGCCTTTACCCTTGGAGGAAGCATTGGAAAATAATTTCTTCACGCACAACCATTTGTACGACGACCTCATTGCCAGCATAAACTCAAGCGATATGGCAGGCAAGCGATTTTGGCAGATAGCCACCATTGCGGGGCTAATATTTCAAGGCTACCCGAACAAACGCATAAAAGAAAAACACTTGCAGGCTTCTTCTTCCCTTCTTTTTAAAGTGTTTGAGGAATATGAAAAAGATAACTTACTCTTGCGCCAAGCTTATGAGGAAGTATTAGATATTCAAATAGAAGAAACACGATTACGACAAGCACTGATGCGCATTCAAAAGCAAGAAATAATCATTACCAATCCTGGTAACCCTACACCATTTGCGTTCCCCATAATGGTCGATCGCTTGAGAGAAAAGATGAGTTCTGAAAGTTTAGAACAGCGTGTAGCAAAAATGAAACTGGAAATAGAGTGAGGTTAACGGAAGCCACAGTAGCAGGTGAAACACTTCAGTTGCATTACGAACGGGTAATTTATTGGCCTAAGCGAAATGCGCTTTTAATAGCCGACCTCCATTTGGGTAAAATAGGCCATTTTCGGAAACATGGGGTAGCCTTACCAGAGCAGGCGAACGATAAAAATCTACAGCGGCTTCACTCTTTGATGGTAGAACTTGACCCCAAGGAAATCTATTTTCTAGGTGATTTATTTCACAGTGATATAAACAAAGAGTGGGAAGCTTTTTTACAATTGCTTTACAGCCACACTTCAAGAGAATTTCACCTGATAATAGGTAATCACGACATCATTCCTGAAAGCTGGTATAATAGTGAAGGAATGTTTACTCATAATAAGTTGGTGATAGATTCCTTCCTGTTTACTCATGAACCACTAGAGAAGATTCCCAATGAACTGTATAATCTCTGCGGCCATATTCACCCAGCTGTTCGTCTACATGGAAAGGGACGACAGGCTATGCGATTGCCTTGTTTCTATTTTGGTAAGCAGCAAGGTATATTACCTGCCTTTGGGGAGTTTACCGGGGGATATACGGTTAAGCCTAAAAAAGGCGATCAGGTGTTTGTACTGGTTGATGGCACGGTTTTGGCAGCTAGCTGAAAAATTTTAAGTTTCATCGCAATAGTTAATATAACTTAGCCTCATCAAAATTTAGATAATGAAAAGTCTTTTTACCGTTCTTCTACTTTCTATAAGCCTTATCTCTTTTGCCCAATCTACCGTTTCTAAAATAGCATTCGGCTCTTGTTCACATCAAGACAAGGAGCAACCGATATTGAACGAGATTATAGCTGAAGACCCCGACCTATTCATTTATGTAGGTGATAATATTTATGCCGACACTAAGGATATGGAGATCATGAAATTCAAATATGATAAGCTTGCGAGCAAGGAAGAATTTCAAGCACTAAGAAAAGCTACTACTGTGTTAGCCACATGGGACGACCATGATTATGGAGAGGACGATGCTGGGATGGAATACGCAATGAAAGAGGCTTCCAAAAACATATTCCAAGATTTCTGGAAAGTGCCCAAAGATGACCCTAGTAGAAAAAGAGAAGGTATTTACACATCTAAAATATATGGCAAAGAAGGAAAGCGAGTTCAGGTTATTTTGTTAGACACCAGAACATTTCGCACGCCTTATTGGGAGGCCGAAATGGAAGTAGAGGGTTATCCTTATCGAGTAACCTTGGATATTCGCGCTACCATGTTAGGCGAAGCACAATGGAAATGGCTAGAAGAAGAGCTAAAGAAGCCTGCAGAAGTTCGCGTAATTGTAAGTAGTATTCAATTCTCAGCAGGTTTCTCAGGTTGGGAAGGCTGGAGTGCTATGCCGCGTGAACAAGCTAAAATGGTAGCCACAATACGTAAGGCCAATGCCAATGGGGTGGTATTCATTAGCGGAGATCGCCACTATGCAGAACTATCTAAATTTCAGGGGGATGCTGTATATCCACTTTTTGACCTTACATCAAGCGGATTGACCCAGACATGGGACAAAAGTAGCCCTAACGACCGAAGGCTAAACCTTTATAATGGGACCAATTATGGCATGATTGAAGTAGATTGGAAAACAGGTACCCTTACCTTTTCTGTAAAAGATGAGGAAGGCAAAACTGCTTTTACTAACCAGGTTGCTTTGAGCCAGATTAATATGACCAATGCTCAAAATGGAGAGCGGTAATTATAGGCTTAGCTGGGTCTGTTAGACTTATTTCCCTCCCTTTCTATTCTATAGTTGCTATTCCTTATTTTTAGGCAACCCTAGAATTATGGCGCACAAGTACAGTTCAGAAGTAGTTATAGTTGGCGGCGGTATAGCTGGTATAGTTACCGCTATCGAGTTGCTGAACATGGGTAAAAAGGTGCTTCTTATCGATAGAGATAAAGAAGAGAACTTAGGTGGCTTAGCAAAATGGTCGTTCGGTGGAATGTTCTTCGTTGACACTCCCGAGCAGCGCAGGGCTGGAATGAAAGACACCCCCGAATTAGCCCTTAGTGATTGGCACGCCGTAGCCGAATTTGGTGAAGAAGATGTTTGGCCAAAAAAATGGGCCGAAAGCTACGTATACAATTGTACCGATCAAGTTTATCGCTGGCTTCGTAAACATGGTATAAGTTACTTCCCCGTAGTGCATTGGGTAGAACGGGGCCACTTTAAACCAGGCAACAGCTACCCGCGATTTCATATGGTATGGGGCACAGGCTGGGGTTTGAGCAATACCATGCGCGACCATCTACTTAACCACGCTAAGCGCAATAGCAACCTTACCCTAAAATTCGGCCACCGAGTTACAGAAATACTTACTGAAAATGGATGCGTTTCAGGTGTTCGAGGAAGCTTAGAAGGTTCAGGTGAAGACTTTGAAGCTGCTGGAGATGTAACGGTAATTGCCGCAGGTGGTATGGGCGGAAACATCGATCGTGTAAAAGAGAACTGGTATAAACCGTGGGGCAAACCACCAGAAACAATATTGAATGGCTCGCACGAATTTGCACTTGGCGATTTACACGATGCCGTTGAAAATGTGAATGGGAATGTAACCCACCTAGAATGGAGCTGGCCGTACGCTGCGGGTGTCCATCATCCTCGGCCACGCCATAAAGATCACGGATTGAGTCTAGTTCCACCAAAATCAGCCCTTTGGCTCGATTATACGGGCAAACGCTTTGGTCCACAGCCCTTGATAACCGCATTTGATACCAAGTGGACGGTAGAAGAGATCTGTAAGCAAGAACGTAAATACAGTTGGCAAGTACTTAACCTGAAAATAATGAACAAAGAGTTCGCCATAAGCGGCTCTGAAAGCAACGAGGCTATTAGAGATAAGAGCATCATCAAGTTCCTATCCACAGTATTGCTAGGTAATAAGAAGTTGGTAAAAGACATGCTGGAAAACTCCATCGACTTTATTACTGCTACTTCGGTAGAAGAACTGGTAGAGAAAATGAATGCCCTACAAGGAGATGATGCGGTAAAGCTGGAACACGTTCGTGACGCCGTCCAAAACTACGATGCAGCTATCGATCGCGGCCCTAAGTATCATAATGACGACCAATTACGTCGAATAGCTCATGCTCGTCAATATAGAGGGGACAAGGTACGTACCTGCAAATTCCAAAAGATAGACGATAAAAAAGCCTACCCATTAGTAGCCATTAGGGAATTCATCCTCTCTAGAAAAACCTTAGGCGGCATCCAAACCGACCTAGAAAGCCGAGTGCTTTCTAAACCAGGCATAACAGGAGAGCAAGAACCCATACCTGGATTATTCGCCGTAGGTGAGGCAGCAGGATATGGTGGTGGTGGTGTTCACGGCATCGGTTCGCTAGAAGGTACTTTTTTAGGCAGCTGCGTGTATTCGGGTAGGTTGGCGGCGCACCATATTGCTGGGAAGAAGTTGGTTTGATCTAGAGGATAGATGACAGAAGTCAGAATACAGACTTTTAATAGGGTAAAAAAAAGAATGTCATCCTGAAGTTCTTTCAGGATCTGGCGTAGTGCTCGTCACCTCCATCGCGCTCGTTTGTAACGAGTGTGTAACTAAAGCAGCATTTGCAATGCGTGGCTTAACAATCAGCTTCAGCAAGCAGAAGCATCGCCTTAGTGGCTTGACTCAACACCTTCTTTAGCACACCGTTCTCTATAGGCATTACGCTTATGTAGCTACTATCTTTGTTCTTTTGCTTAGGCCAAAAGAACCAAAACCCAAGCTAAAAAATGCACTAGGCTGCATAGGCTTCGGCTGCGCGTTTTTAGCGGGCTACGCTGCTTTGTATCATAATTGTAGGGAGATTATCCATTGCTCGGCACTGCAGCTGGCATTGCAAACGCCCCTTTCGTTTCATCCTTGTCAGTAGACAAGGACGATTAGGGGGAAGAAGTTGGTTTAGATACTAGAACCGAGAAACTAGAAGCAAGTCTTTTTATTTTGCAATTCGTTGCGCATTTATTTCTCTTCCTTACTATTGTCCTTAATCGGAACAAACCTATCATAACCGTTTCTAGCAGGTACCGCTTTGTAAATGATAGTCGCTTTACTAACTTTTAGTGTAGAGCATTTTCCAGATAGGTCGCTATCTCTTTTTTTAACCACAATTTTAGGTTTGCTATTTTTTTTCATAACTCTTTCAGAGCCTTTTTAACTTTAGACCTATGGTTGCTGGCAGTTAATCCACTGTAACAATGATCCCGTATGTTGGTTGTACGGTTGGATACATTCATTGTTTTAGTCGAATTTATTGAAAACTTTCCATCTACATCTTCTAATGTAACGCATAAAGATTTGTTAACCAGTTGTTTGGTCCAACTTATTGAGCTACCATTCGCAGAATACAACCAGTCAAGGTTTTCTTCGATTCCTCCAAGCTCATTCATCATTTTTAGGACTGATGGATACCTATCTAATGGATTAACCTCAATTGCCCTATTCACCACCCTTTGAAGCTTTATCGGTACATGAAGTGGATATGCTGTTCTATCAGGAAATCTTTTTTCTAACAAAGAATCCTTGTATTCATTGTGAACAACCGATACAAACTGCCTATTATAGCTCTCATTTCCACAAAGCATCCTGTAAAGTGTTATGCCCGCTTGATAAATATCAAACTGAAAACTACGGTCAACAGTGCTTAAAACTTCTGGTGGCCATTGTTTAGTATATGCTAAGCCTTGTTGTGCAATCCCATTATTATCGATGTACTTGCTCAATCCAAAGTCCGTTATAAGAGCTTCGTTGGAATCAGATAAGAGTAAGTTAGTTGGTTTTATGTCAAGGTGCAACAGGCCCTTGGAATGAATTCGATGTAGGCCAGCTAGAAACTGTAATCCATAACGAATAACTTCCCTAACGGTCAAAAACCTAGTATTGATAAGGGATTCCATAGAACCATTGCGGTAATTAGGCATAGATAAATAAACAAAATTGTCATCATAACAAGCATAAAGTAATTCAGCCACGTAAGGATGTGTCGCTGCATAAAGCATTCTCGCTTCTGCAAAATAGCTGTCCACTTTAGATACTTTACTTTTTTCTATTCTCTTTATAACTATATCCCTGTTAGTCTGGTTGTCGATGGCTTCAAAGACAGTAGAGTTTCTGCCCTCCTGACCTATAAATTCACCTTGTGTGAAGTCGAGATTAGCAGTTTGTATTACTATTGATGACATCTGTGGTTTAATTAAGGTTTACAACGCATTCAGCAGCCATATAACTTTCTCTATGCTCTTTTGATAAACTTGGCCAAAAGTCCAATTCTTTAAATACTTTTCTACCTTCCGCCATTTCCTTAAACTCATCCTTATCCATATCAAGTAGACTAGAAATGTTCGTCACCCTTCCAATTTTATACCTTTTTAACGTAGAGCTTGCAATTAACTCTTGAAGTACGCCTTCTATACCACAGCGCACAAGGCTAGGGTTTTGCGCTATACTCTCCGACACCCTTATGCACCCAATTTCGACTTCCTGTTCATTAATAATATCGAGAAAGGTGCTTCGCAAGTATTTTAACTGCTCTGGAAATTCTAGAGCTGCTGGAATACGCAAACTATCTATGATAGCTTCATTTCTATCAGTATTTATGATAGTGTAGAATACTTCCTTTGGTGTTGTCCTTATACCTATTGAAACCATTTCATTGTTTATAGTTGTAATTACATCAAAGGGACACTTCATAGTGCTACCTATAGATATTAGTTGGGTTTTCAATCCAAATATAGAAAAGAACTAAACACATAAGTAGCCAAACGCATGTCTAGTATAACGCAATGATTGCTCTGCTCCCGCTATCGCCAGTCTCTGACTGGTGATGAATGGCCAACAAGTCTCCGACTTGTGTCAGTTGAAAACTGACAGGTAGCTCAGGTCCAAGTCAGAGACTTGAACGAGCACAGGGGCTAGTTAAATCATTCTTTACTTAAATGTTTACGCACTAGGGCCGTTCCCTCCTCCACCTTAGCTGTTGTGCGTGTACAAACGTCAGTACTGTATTTACCACAAGAGCCTGAACCTGCATAAAGAAGATAATTCTTTCCTAATTCAAAAAAGTATCCGCAATCCGATAAGGATGTAAAAATAAGTACGCTATCAAGCTCTGCTATTCCTTTAAACACCTTGCTTACAATATATTTGTAGGCAATCGAAGGTTCATAAAAGTCACAAGACCCGCTTTCCTTTGTTTCAACAATTTCAACAACCGTACCGATAAAAACCAACTCAGTCACCTCCAATTCTTCCTCAATTGGCCATTGCCAATTATGCAAACATTCACAAGCCCAATTAACGGAATAAAGGCAAATTATAAGCATCAAAGAAATCAATATTCGCATCAATATATTGTTGACTCAAAAGAGGATATCATATCCTTGAAGATATGACTTTATATAAATCAATCATTCCAAAAAACAACCTATATTAAAACATGCTTTAGCTGCCCGATAGGTTAACTGTTTGTGCTACCTGCTTACAGCACTATAAACCAGCAACTTGTACCCTAAGCGTACCAAAACTGCCCTAAACTCATCCATAACTTTTCATCGTAATATTTCAAACACCCTGCTAACAGTACGCTTGGGCGATTGCACACAAATTTAAGATATCTTATATAGGCTGTATACCTTGGCTGGTGGGGCTTACAAAAGCTCGGCAAGCTGCCAAAACTATGCGACCAAATCCAAAATTCTAGTATCTAGGTTCTCGGCTCTAGCATCTTGCTCCTAATTCCTTAACTTTCAGGAAAGAAAAATTTACCATGAAAAAGACTGGAGCCGAACTAGCCGTTTTTGCCTTAGAACAAGTGGGCGTTAAAAACACCTTTGGGATACCTGGTGTACACAATACCGAGCTATACGACGAGCTAAATAAGTCTAAGCAAATAGACCCTATTCTGGTAACTCACGAAAGCGGTGCCAGCTTTATGGCCGATGGTGTGTCACGTACTTCAGATTCTATTGGTACTTTGGTTATCGTTCCTGCCGCAGGCACAACTCATGCCATGAGCGGTATGGGCGAGGCTTTTTTAGATGGAAGCCCTATGTTGGTTATTACTGGGGGAACCAGAAGAGATACTGGTAAGCACTATCAACTTCACCAAATTGATCAGCAAAAGATAGTGGCTGGTGTAACCAAAGGACAGTTCCTTTTAGAGCGTTATGAGGATATTATACCCACCATTTATGAAGCCTATGACCTTGCCACAAGCGGTGAGCCTGGGCCAGTATTTATGGAGATTCCAGTAAACCTACAACTCTTTCAAGGGGAGGTAAGCGGAATGCCTACTTATACTCGAAAAACGAGTAAACCAGCATACGATAAAGCAGCAATAAAAGAAATAGTAGACCGATTAGTAGTCGCAAAAAACCCTGTGCTTTATGTGGGTTGGGGATCACTAAAAGGCTTTGAATACACGGTTAAAATAGCCGAGCGATTGATAACTCCGGTAAGTACCACCCTACAAGGAAAGAGTTGTTTCCCTAACTCACACCCACTCTCGGTGGGAGTTGGTTTTGGTAACTCGGGCAAACCAGCAGCGC